>VBKJ01000045.1:0-14369 GCA_005879795.1 Deltaproteobacteria bacterium | reverse complement strand
GCGCCGTCGCCGCGCGCCGCCTCCTGGTCGCCGCCGGGCGCTTCGGCCGTCGCCGCGCTCGCTTCGCCGGCGGGGGGCTTCGCGCCGGCCGGCAGCCTGCGTGCGACCGCCCAGCGCTCCTCGGGGTCGCTCGCATCGATGGGGTCGCTCGCTTCGGCGAGCGGGTCGGCGGGTGGCCATGCGTCCTCGCGCGCGGGGCTCGCACCCCGCTCGGCGCGCTCCATCGCCTCGCGCGCGCCCTCACGATCCTCGCCCCAGAGCCGGTCCTGGATGCGCTCCTGGAGCGCGCCCGGCAGGCGCGAGAGCGCCGAGTCGTCCTCGTCGGGCCGGGCGAGCAGCACGAAGCGGCGGCCCGGCGCCGGCGGTCGGCCCCTGCGTACGATCCCGACGCGGCCCGGGGAGCCGTCGGGGGCGCGGCCGGATACGACCGCCGGGGCACCCGGCCGGAGCCACGGAGCGATCAGCAGCGCGAGCAGAAAGCCGCCGACGGCGGCGAGCGCACCGGCGAAGGCGCCGCTCGGCATGCCCTCGGGGACGAGCCGCTCGGGGCGCCACGCAGCGAGCCGGCGTGCGTTGTCCTCGACCAGCAGGGGGAAGAAGGGCGCCCGCACGCCGCCGTGCCGCTCGAGCTCGAGCGCGGTCGCGAGCCGCCCCTCGAGCCGGGCGTGCCGGTCGATCCAGAGCGGCGTGCGCGCGCCCGAGAGCCAGCGCCGGCCGAGGGCGCGCGTGATCCAGGCGGCGAGGAGGACGCTTCCCGCGCCGAGGCCCCACGCAGCGGCGGCGAAGAGCCCGGGCGTGCAGAGGAGCGCCAGGACGACGAGCGCGGTCGCCGCGGCGGCGAGGGTGGCGAGCAGATGGTAGAGCGCGCGCTGGAGCTCGTGGAGGTTCTGTCGCCAGCGGACGGCGCGCACCTGGCGCCGCATGCGCTCGAGGGCATCGGCTGGCGTGGGCTCCGGCATGGGTCGCCGCGCGAGGCGGACGATAATGCAGCAATCGGAGTGTGGTCAATTACACGCTCGTCGCTTGAGGCGCGGGCGGGATCGCGGTAGCGGCAACGCCGGTGCGTCTCCACGGCGGCATCCACAGCGGCTACACCCAGAAGGTGCGCATCGCGCTCGCCGAGAAGGAGCTCGTCTACTTTGCCAGCGCCGCCGCGATGCCGTCGAGCGCACGCTCGGCCTCCGGGTCGGTGAGCACGAGCGGCGGCGCCAGGCGGACGACCGTATCGCGGTGGAGCGTCCAGTTGAGGATGAGGCCGCGCTCGAGCGCGCGCCGCGCGAAGCGCGCGCAGGCTGCGGCCTCGGCGAACTCGAGGCCGACGAGGAGACCGAGGCCGCGGGAGGCGACCAGGCCGCCCCCCCCGACGAGCGCGCCCAGGCGCTCGAGCAGGCGGGCGCCCAGCGCCGCGGCGCGCCCGGCGAGGTCCTCGCGCAGGAGCACCTCGAGCGCCGCCAGGCCGGCCGCGCACGAGAGGGGGTGGCCCCCGAAGGTCGTCACGTGCGCGAGCGGCGGATCGTGGCCGAGCGTCGCCATCACCGCCGGGCTGCCGACGAAGGCGCCCAGCGGCAGCCCGCCTCCCAGCGCCTTGGCGAGCACGAGCAGGTCCGGAACCACGCCCCAGTGCTGGTGTGCGAAGAGACGTCCCGTGCGCCCGAAGCCGGTCACCACCTCGTCGAGGACGAGGAGCGCCCCGGTCTCGTCGCAGCGGCGGCGGAGTGCCGGCAGGAAGCCCGGCTGCGGTATGCGGACGCCGGCCTCGGCCTGCACCGGCTCGACGACCACCGCGGCGGTCCGCGCATCGATCGCCGCGAGCGCCGCCAGGTCGTCGAAGGGAAGGCGCGTGACCTCGGGCAGGAGCGGCTCGAAGGGCACGCGGTAGACGGGATTCCCGCCGACGGAGAGCGCGCCCAGCGTGTCGCCGTGGAAGCCGCCCTCGAAGGCAACGAGGCGGCGCCGTCCCGTGTGCTTGCGCGCCGTCTTGAGCGCGCCCTCGATCGCCTCGGCGCCGCTCGAGGTGAAGTAGACGACCGCGAGCGGCGGCGCCAGGAGCCCCGCCAGACGCGTCGCGAGTCGCACCTGCGCCTCCTGCACGAACTCGCCGTACACCATGACGTGGAGATGCCGCTCCGCCTGCGCCCGCACCGCCGCGACCACCTCGGGGTGCGTGTGACCGACGTTCGCGACCCCCATGCCGGCGAGGAGGTCCAGGTAGGCGCGGCCGTTCGCGTCCCACACGGTCGAGCCGGCGGCGCGCCCCACCTGCATGCCGAGCGGCGCCGCCGAGGTCTGGCACACGTGGCGGAGGAAGAGCGCCGCGAGGTCGTCGCTCACCGCTCGACCTCGAGCAGGGGTTCCGCACGCCGGGCGAAGAGCGGCGCTCGCTGCCCGCGCGGCCACGAGAGCGGCGGCCGCTGCATGCGGCCGACGGGGCAGACGCGCGACACGCCGCGCGCGCGCAGCGCCGCGACCAGGGGCGTCGGGTCGGCGCCCGCCACCCCGACGCACTCGACCTGCCCCGTGGGCAGCAGGTCGGGGAAGACGCGCAGGTCGGCCAGCGGATGCACGCGCACGGTGCGGAGCCCGCAGGTGGGACGGAAGGCGGCCTCGCCCTCGTGGATCACGGTGCCGCCGGCGCCCTGCAGGACCGTGGCGCCGGCCGCCCATTCCGCCTGCGCGGCGAGGAACCGCGCCTGCGCGCGGGCCTCGATGCTCGCCGTGCCCGGCGGGAGCCGTTCCGCCACCGCCTCCAGCGCCGCCGCAAGCCGCTCGGCGAACCCACGTGCCTCGCCTGCAACGTACACGGCGTGCGGCGAGAGGCAGCCGCGCTGGTCGTGGAGGGCGACGTCGAGTGCGAGCGCGGCGGCGGCGTCCCGAGCCCCACGTCCGATCACGGCCACGCTCCAGCGCGGGCCGTGCGCGACCAGCCGGTCGCCCAGCCGCTCTGCCAGCGCGGCGAGCGTGGCGTCGCCGCCGGTCGCGACCACGACCTCGGCGCGGCCGAGCACCGCGTCCTCTTGCGCCACGTCGCCGCCCGGCCAGTACGTCGTGACGATGGTCGCGGCGAGCTGCGCATCCACGGCCGCGAGCGCCCGCTGGAAGGCGGGCGCCGAGAGCGGGTCGTCGCGGCCGGACTTGACCAGCACCGCCGCGCCCGCGAGGCAACCGAGCGCGATCGCGGGCAGCGCCAGCGCCGGCACGTTGCTCGCGACCACGTGTGCCACCAGCGCCGGTCCGTCGGGCGCGGGCCGGCGCGCGGCGCCGGCGCCCCACGTGCGCTCGATCAGCTTCGTCATGGTGACGGCGTCGAGCGCCTCGGCGGCGATCGGCACGACCGCGGCGATCATCGCGGGAGAGAGACGCGCGGCCGCGGGCAGCTCGGCGCGGAGCGCCGGGTCATCGCGCCAGCGTGCCGCCGCGGCGGCGAGGGCGGCGACCGTGTCACCGAGTGGCCGCCTCCGCAGGCGCGCGCGCGCATCCACGGCCGCCCCGAGGCGCGCGAGGAGGGCCGCCGACGTCTCGGCGTTCATCGGGGCTCCAGGTCGGCGAGCAGGAGCCCGCAGCCGCGCGGCGTCGCACCCGGGACGCGGCCGAGCACCGCGATGCCGTCGTCACCGGCGGCGCGCCCGAGGTCCTCGGTCAGCACCACCGACACCGAGCCGGCGTTCGCGAGGTCGTGGTGGCAGAGAAGGCCCGTCGCCCCCGGCGCGACCGGGGCCAGCGTGTCGGGGTCGAGGACGCGTGTGCGGAGCCAGGGCGGCCCCGCGAGCCGGCGCGGCGCGAGGCTCCGGCCGTGGAAGCGGTCGTCGAGGGCGCTGTCGTAGCGCTGGGAGCACAGCTCCGTCATGCCGTACTCGTTGATGCAGTAGTAGCCAGGGATGCCGAGCAGGGTCCAGCACTCGCTCAAGAAGGCGGGGCGCGAGAGCGGGCGCGTCGTGCCCTTCTGCCCGCCGGTGTCGACGACACGGCTCGCGGGGCCCAGGCGGAAGCCGCGTCCGCGCGTGCGGCAGGCCGCGAAGAGCTCGGCGAACGCCGCCGTCACGCCGACGAGCAGGAGCGCCTCGCCGCTCGCCTCCGCGGCCGCCAGCCGCGCGAGCAGGCGTTCCGTCTCGAGGCCGCGCTCGCCGATCATCCACTCGATGCTGCTTGCGAGCGCCTCGCCCACCCAGACGCACATCTGCACGAGCGAGGAGGCCGGGCGCAGCGCCGGCGGCGGCACGAACGCGAGGCACGGGAGGCGCACGCCGTCGGGCAGGACGAACCGGGCGAAGCTGGCGAGCGCCGAACAGCGGTAGAGCGCCAGGTGCGGGACGAGATGGCGGCCACGGGCGGCCCGGTTGGTCGTCCCGCTGGTGACGAAGACGGCTTCCGGCGGCCCGCAGGCGAGGTCGACCTGGCGAAAGGCAACGCTCGGCACGGCGGGCACGTCCTCCCAGCGCGCGACGGTGGCCGGCGTCACGCCGCGCCGCACGCAGAAGGCGCGGTAGGGCGCGTTGTGCTCGAACTGATGCGCGAAGACGCGCAGCGCCCACGGCTCGAAGTCGGGCGGCGGCACGCCGCGCGCGGCAGCCTCGATCGCCGCCGCGAGCTCCGCCTCGAGGGTCATGGCGCGAGGCATACGACGGACCGGCGCCGCCGGCCAGCCGCCTCTGCCCCGTGCCCTCACATGGCTGGATCTGGGATACCTCGCGAGCGGCCCGGGCACCAGTGCCTTGCCCGTGCCAACGGGAATGCGGTACGGATCCCACATGCCGAACAAGGAGGACCTCTACGACGCCGCCGTCGATCTCTTCGGCGACGGCAAGCTCGAGGAGGCGGTCGCCAGGTACGAGGAGGCGCTCGCCCTCGACCCCGGCTACGTCGACGCCTGGCACGGGCTCGCCATGGCGTACAACGAGCTCGGTCGGCACCAGGAGGCGATCGACGCGGGGAAGAGGCTCTGCGAGCTCATGCCCGACGACGTGCTCGCCCACACCAGCCTGTCGCGCTTCTATCAGGCGGCGGGCATGGTCCCCGAGGCCGAGGCGGAGGGCGCCAGGGCGCGCGTGCTCGACTGGAAGCGGCAGCTGAAGGAAGAGAAGCCGGAGTGAGGCGGCGAACGTGGTCGAGCGCAGCGACGAGTACATCATCGGGCGGCTGATCGAGCGCAGCCGGCTGCTCATCGCGCTCTCGGACGAGATCCCGGTCGAGACCAAGCTCCAGACCCAGCCGCTCTTGAAGCAGCTCGAGCAGGCGCTCTCCGTGCGGCGCGAGGAGCAGGACGAGGAGCGCGTACGCGGCATCTACGCGCTGCTCTACGGCGAGCTCGCGGAGTACGCGGACCTGGAGGCGCTGCTCTCCGCGCTCAAGAACTTCGTGCCCTACCTGTGAGCGCGCTCGCCGGCGTTCGCGTCCTCGACCTGACCCGCTTCCTCGCCGGGCCGTTCTGCACCGCGATCCTCGCCGACCTGGGTGCCGAAGTGATCAAGGTCGAGGCGCCGCGCGGCGGCGACGAGGGGCGCTACGGCTATCCGACTGCCGACGGCGTGCCCGTCGCCTTCCTCGCGCTCAACCGCAACAAGAAGGGGATCACGCTCGACCTGCGGCAGCCCGAGGGCCGGGCGCTCGTGCGGCGCCTCCTCCCCCACGTCGACGTGCTGGCCGAGAACTTCGCCGGCGGCACGCTGGCGCGCTGGGGCCTCGCCCCCGGGGCGCTCGTGCGCGAGCACCCGCGGCTCATCGTCGCCAGCATGTCGGGCTTCGGACAGACGGGGCCGTGGGCGGAGCGGCCGTCGTACGACATCGTGGCGCAGGCGGCGGGCGGGTTCATGTCGCTCACGGGCTTCCCCGAGAGCCCGCCCACGCGTGGGGGCGGCTCGCTCGGCGACTACCTCCAGGGGCTATTCGGCGTGATCGGCGTGCTCGCGGCGCTGAGCGCCCGCAGCCGCACCGGCCGCGGGCAGGTGGTCGACGTCTCGGCGCAGGACGCGGTCTTCTCGATCCTCGACGGCTGGCCGGCCATTCACGCTGCGACGGGGAAGCTCCCGGCGCGGGTCGGGAACCGCCACCTCGCCACCGCCCCCTACGACTGCTTTCGCGCCCGCGACGGCTGGGTGGTGATCGCGGTGGCGACGAACCGCATCTTCCGGCGGCTGGCAGAGGCGATCGGGCGTCCGGAGCTGGGAAGCGACCCGCGCTTTCGCGGATCGAGCGGCCGGCTCGAGCGCAGCGCCGAGATCAACGAGCTGGTCGGCGCCTGGGTCGCCGGACGCTCGGTGGAGGAGGTGACGGACGCGCTCGGGCCGGCGCACGCCAACGTGCCCTGCGCGCCGGTCTACGGCGTCGCCGAGCTGCTCCGACACCCCCAGATCCTCGCGCGCGACATGGTGGTGCGCCTGCCCCACGCGAAGCTCGGCGAGGTCGCCGTACCGGGCGTCGCCGTGAAGCTCTCCGACTCGCCCGGC
This sequence comes from Deltaproteobacteria bacterium, assembly GCA_005879795.1. Classification (NCBI taxonomy): domain Bacteria; kingdom Pseudomonadati; phylum Myxococcota; class Myxococcia; species Deltaproteobacteria bacterium. Next base: position 7,929 of record VBKJ01000045.1, on the reverse strand, counting down.
GCCGTGCGCCGCCTCGGTCCCGAGCTCGGCGAGCACAACGAAGAGATCTACGCCGGGCTCCTCGGCCTCGGCGCCGAGGAGCTCAGGCGTCTCCGCGCGGCCGAGGTGATCTGACCGTCAGGGCGCCGCGGGCGGCGCCGACTGGGCCGCGCGCGCCTTCTGGAGGTCCGTCACGCACTGATCGAGCCGGCCCTGCGTCACCACGAGCTTGCCCGTGATGTCGACCTCCCGATTCTTGCGCTCGAGGACCTCGGCCTCCATCTTCTCCTTCAGGTTGCGCAGTGCCGGCGCACCGTTCACGCCGGCGCCCCAGAGGATCCAGGCGGCAAAGAAGCCGAAGCCGAATGTCACGGCCAGCACGACGAGCCGGCCGGTCCACTGCCAGACCGCCTCTTGGACCTTCTGCTTCGCCAGCTCATCCTCGGTGGCCGCCATAGGGTATCCCCCCTTGGGCTTGGTGGGGGCTCCATAGCGCACCCGCGGCGCGCGGGTAAAGGGACGGGCGAATCGTCACACGAGCGAGGCGGCTCGGGAGGTGGTCAGGTACTCGCGCACCAGGGCGGGTGCGCGCCTGAGCCCGTCCTCGAAGTCGCGGAACAGCGCCTCGCGGACCCACTCGCCGTTGACCCAGGCGTCGAAGGACGACTCGTCCCCCACGCGAACTTCCACCAGCCGCTGGCCGACCGGCTGCCCGGTGGCGATCGCCCGGAGCGAGGTGCCCGAGTCGACGAGCACGCCGCGGCACCCGGGCGGCAGCCGGAGCGCTGTCTTCGTCTTCTCGAGGCGGCCCTCGGGGAAGTGCTCCCCGGCGAGCGTTCGAACCACGACCCAGCCGTCGGGCGGCGGGTCCGACTCCTCGAGCCATTTCAGGTTCGAGTCGGTCAAGCGCAGCCGGGCGCGCTCCTGGTCGAAGCCTTCACCGGTGCGGAAGAACCGCCCGCCGAAGGCCGCCGGCGGCCGCGGGAGGGGGTTGCCCTTCGCGTCCTTGCCGTGATCGACCCACCAGCGGTTCTCGACCGCCGGACGATCGCCCTTGCCGCCCACGGAGCGAGGGTAGCGGAGCGCCGAAGGGCCCACAACCCGCGGGGTGGCGTTGGCGAGGGGCTTTCGTTATCGTCCCCCGCGCATGCCTGACGACAGCGTCTGGCGCCCGTTCGCGGGCGAGTGGGGGCTCGTCCTCGGGGCGTCGAGCGGCTTCGGCGCCGCCACGGCCCGCGAGCTCGGCCGCCGTGGCATGGGCATCATCGGAGTACACCTGGACCGCAAGGTGACCCTGCCGCTGGCCGAGGCCGTGGCGGCGGACGTGCGCGCCGCCGGCTCACCCGCCGAGTTCTTCAACGTCAACGCGGCCGACGACGAGAAGCGCGCCCACGTCTGCGACCGTGCCCGCGAGCTCACGGGCGGAAAGCCGCTCCGCGTCCTCTTGCACTCGCTCGCGTTCGGGACGCTCAAGCCCTTCGTGAGTGACGTGCCCGACCAGCCGACGACCAAGGCCCAGCTGGAGATGACGCTCGACGTGATGGCGCACAGCCTCGTCTACTGGGTGCAGGATCTTCACGCACGGGGGCTCCTCGGTGAAGGGAGCCGCGTCTTCGCCATGACCAGCTCGGGCGGCACGCGCGTCATGCCCTTCTACGGTGCGGTGTCGGCGGCCAAGGCCGCCCTCGAATCCCACGTGCGGCAGCTGGCGCTCGAGCTCGGGCCGGCGGGCGTCGCCGTCAACGCCATCCGCGCCGGCGTCACCGACACGCCGGCCTCGCGCAAGATCCCGGCCGCCGAGTACCTCTTTCAGGAAGCCCGCCGTCGCAACCCGGGCGGCCGGCTCACCTGCCCGGAGGACGTGGCCGGCGCCATCGCCGCCCTCTCGCTGCCGGGTACCCGCTGGATCAGTGGAAACGTGATCGGCGTGGACGGCGGGGAGGATGTGACCGCCTGAGGCTCGCCCGCTTGCGGCGCGCCCGGCTGGCGGCCGTCCCGACCAGGCGCGTGCGGCCGCCGCCGCGGCCCTCGAGCGCGACGCCGCGCACGAAGCGGTAGGCGAAGCCGTCCGCCTTGCGCTCCGGGTCGGCCCACAGCACGTAGTGGCCGAACTCGTGGTAGACGGTGCGGACCCACTGCCGCTCCGAGTTGTACTTGCGCCCCCGCTTCCAGCTCTCGGGGTGGACCAGGTGGATGTCGCCGTTCTCGTAGGTCCGCCCCGCCGTCTTGCCCCAGTCGAGGTACTCGAACCAGCGCACGCGGGGGCGCGGGAGGTGGTAGAAGCGGGAGAGGAAGCCGATCGCCCGCCGGAAGTCGAGATCCCGGTGGTCCCGGAAGAAGCTCGTGAGCAGGCGGTCCACCGTCCGGCGCTCGCGAACTCCCGGGAACATCATGCGCATGGGGTCTCGGCGTCCTTCTCGTCCGCCCGGCCGGGGCCTCTCCGGGAGGCTGGGGGCCGGAAGATACCGGCGCCCCGCAGGCGAGTCAATTGTGTCGAGGTTGCAGATGCGAGGTGCGGAAAAGCCGTGCCTGGTGCGGCTTTTCTGGGATCACTTGAAAGCTGGCATGATGTCTTTCGCGAAATGGCGGAGCAGCCCCCGATCGAACGGCGGGCGCAGCCAGAGGATGATCTCGGTGGCCCCGGCGTCGACGTACTCGCGGATGCGCCGCTGGATGGCGGCCGGGCTGTCGGCGAGGATCGACTGTGCCACCTCTTTCCCGACCAGCGCGCGCGCGCCGAGCCGCACCACCGGCCCCGCGAGCGGGATGCCGGTGATGGCGACCAGGGGCAGCAGCACGGAGACCTCGCTCGGGCAGGGGCTCCGCCCGATGCGCCTGCACTCCGTCTCGATGATGGCTCGCCGCTCGCGGATGCCGTCGGGCGTGACGCCGCTCACGGCGTTCCAGCCGTCCGCGTAGCGCGCCACGAGCGGCACGATCCAGCGTTTGCCCTGCCCGCCGATCACGATCGGGGGGTGCGGCTTCTGCACGTTCGGCGGCGCGAAGGGGGCTTTCTCGAGCTGGTAGTACTTCCCCGCGAAGCTCGGGTGATCCTCGCTCCAGAGCTTGGTGATCACCTGGAGCGCCTCGGCCAGCTTGCGGGCCCGCTCGTGCGGGCTCCCGAACGCGAAGCCGTAGGCGGTGTGGTCGCGGTCGAACCAGCCCGCGCCGATGCCGAGCACGAGGCGCCCGTGGCTCACCTGATCGACGGTGGTGGCCATCTTCGCGAGCAGCGCGGGGTTGCGATAGGTGTTGCCGGTCACGAGGACGCCGACGCGCAGCCGTTGCGTCTCCGCGGCGAGCGCCGCCAGGAGGGTCCAGCCTTCGAGGCAGGGGCCGTCCTGGTCGCCGAAGATGGGGATGAGGTGGTCGAAGACCCACGCGCTGTCGAAGCCGAGGGTGTCGGCCTCCTTCCAGGCGGCGAGGAGGTCGTCCCAGGCGACGTTCTGATTGGGGGTCTGGATGCCGAAGCGGACGTGCGCGGGCGCCTCCGCCAGCGCGGGCCGGGCGAGAAGGAGAGCCAGGGCGACGAGGACGGCGGTGCGCATGCCGCCGCTCTAGCCTGCCCGCTGCACCCCGGGCAATCGCCGGCTTCCACATCTGCTCAGGCCGCGGGGCGGTCGGCGGCGCCCCGCCAGAGGTCACGTGCGGGTGCGGGTCGGACGGCCTCGTCGAAGCGCACGACCAGGTTCGGGCCCGGCCAGTCGCTCCAGGGCTTCTCGAGCGGTTCGAGCGTCAGTATCTGGAACGTGCCCGTTCGAGTTCGTCCGCTCTCGGCCGCGGCCACGCGACAGAGCAAGCGCCGTGGCAGGTCGGCGGGGTACACGTAATCGCCGGGTCGAAACGCCATCCACTCCACCTCCGCAACGTCCGCTGCCCTTGGAGAGAGCAAGCCACGTGCCGCGCGAAGCGGCGGCACGAGCTTTGCTCGATGCCTCGGTATGCGACTGATCACTGCGGCGGGACTCCTCGTATTGTCTACGGGACCGGCGCTCGGCTCCTATCTCGTGGACCTCGATGCCGGCGAGCGGATGACGGTCGACAGCTACTGGGAGGACGGGGACCGAATGCATCTCGTGCGCGGCGGGGTCGATCTGATCGTCCCCCGGCGCCGCATCCGGAGCGTGAAGGAGACCTCTGCCACCGTGGATTCGGCCGAAGTCTCGGCCCGGCCGGAAAACGCGCCGCCCCACGCGCCGAGCGCGTCCGAGAAGAGCACGGCGTCGCGCGAGGAGCTGCAGGCGGACCAGCGACGCATCGAGCATCACCTGCTGCGCGTGCAGCAGGAGCGCTTCGAAGCAAAGAACCGCAACGATCCTCCTGCCAAGCAGAAGCGGCTCGACAAGGAGTTCCAGCGCACGCAGCGGCGCCGCCTGGGCGTGATCCGCGATCTCACCGCGCGCTGAGGGCGGCGGCACGGGCGCCTAGAAGCTGTTGTCGAGCGAGCGGTTGCGAATCGCCACCTCGGACTCGGCGACCGAGGCGATGGGGGTGGGGATGCGGGCGTTCGGATTCGGCAGGTTCGCCGTGACGGTGATGCGCACCTTGGCGACGCTGTCGCGCTGGCACTGGTCGAGCGCGGGCGGCGAGCCGCCCGGGACGATCTGGTTGGCAGTGCTGTTGAAGTAGAGGAAGCTGAGCCCGCCCGTCGGGACGCCGCTCGCGAGCACGACTGGCTGGGCTATGCCGTCGGTGCGCAGGATCGTGCCGTTCGAGAGGTCGTAGGTGACGTCCTCGCCGGGGGCCCCGATGAGGTTGTCGCCGTTCAGGTCCTGGCGGAAGTGAATCTTGGTGGGCGTCGCCTCGATGATCCCCCGCTTGACGCCGGGGGCGCACGGTCCCGGCGAGGGGGGGCCGAGCGCGGTTCCCGGGTCGTAGCTCGCCATGCGGAGCTCGCGCGCCATCAGGTCGATCACGCTCCGGGTCACGTTCTGGCTGTCGCTGTACACGTTCTGGGCCAGGAAGGCCTTCAGCTGGGCTTGCTGGAAGGTGTAGACCGCGGTGAGCAGGATGAGCGTCAGCCCGAGACCGGCGAGAACCTCCATGCTCGACATGCCGCGCGCGCGCGGCCGGCGGCGGGCGGCGCTCAGCACGGTGGGGTCGGGCCGCAGCGGACGTACGCGGCGAGCGTGGTGGTGTGGGACCGTGTGTCCGTCCACGAGACGGTCACGGTCACGGTGCGCAGCCCGAGGATGGGCTGATTGTTCGCCGAGACGATCCAGCGGCGGGTGAAGATACCCCCGGCGGTGCCGTCGGCCCTGAGCGGATTCGCCGGGTCGGTGTAGTTGCCCGGGGCGACCGCCGGCGCGCCGAACGGCGCGCTGCGCAGCTGCTCCAGCGTCTGCTGCGCGAGGGCATGGGCGGCGCTGGTCGAGTCGGCGCTCTTCTCGTTGTGGGTGAGCGTGATCGTGTTGGCGGCGAACGCCATCAGGGCGAGGGCGAGGAAGGACGTCGCGGCGACCGCCTCGATGAGCGAGAAGCCGCGCGCCGAGCGCCTAGCTGATCGTGGTCTTGCCGAGCACATTGACCGTCACCGTCCTGCTCCCCGAGCCGCTCACGGTGACCGGGACCGTCACCTGCGCGGCGAGCATGCCCCGCGTGTCGAAGACGGGGTTCCCGGGCGATACCGTGCCGAGCTGGGCGCCGCTCGGGAGGGGCTGGGGCGCGGAGTCGGCCACCCAGCTGCCCGCCTGCGAGCGCTCGATCGTGTACGAGCCGTGCGCGGCGTCGAAGTTCACCCGGTAGGACGCGTTACGCGCGATCGCCCGCAGGCGGGTGGCCTGCAGGTCGGCCGCGATCTGGCGCGTCGCGCCCGCGAGCGCGTAGGGCGAGCGCAGGCGGCTCAGGTTGGGCACCCCGACGGCGAGCAGGACGAGCATGATCCCGCTCGCGATCACGACGTCGAGCAGCGTCGTTCCCCGGCTCTTCCGGTGGCGTCGAGAGGCCATCGCCCCGGAGAGCAACGGGGATGCCACGAGGAGGGTGCACGCCGCTGCGGGCGGGGCGCTGCCTTGCTGTGGCAGACGCGTGTCAGGTCCGCGTCGCTGCGGTACAACGGCGCGGAGCGGCTGCGGTGCCGAACGCCGCAGCGGGGGCCCTCACGGGCAACCGGCGGTGCCGGCGACGGCCTGCGAGCAGTCGATGAGCGAGGCCAGCTGGACGGGCGCGGGGAGCGCCATGCCGCCGCTCGCCTGGTTGGCGAGTCCGAGGGCCTGCGAGCTGTAGTTGACGAGCACGCTCCCGCCGACGGTCAGGTTCACGTCGTTCGTCAACAGCGAGCCGTAGAGCGTCGCGTTCCCCGAGTCGGTGGTCGTGCCGTCCACGCGCGTGCGTCCGCGCACGATGACGAGCCCCTTGAACTCGAGGCTGCCCTGGATGGTGAGGTCACCCTCCACGATCATAATGCCCGCGCCCGAGGCGTTGCCGTTGCCCAACACGACCCCGCTCGAGTTGTTGAAGTAGGTGATCTGCGGCTCCGTCTCGGTGCCGAAGGTCGTGTTGCCGTGGATGCTCGAGTCGTTGATGATCACCACGCCCGGACGGGCGACGAGATCGGCCGCAAACTGGTTCAGCTGCGCGACGCTCGGGGCCACCGGCGACGTGAGGATGCTCGGCACGGCGGGCGAGCCGGCGATGAAGCCGAGGCCGAGCACGTTGTCACGCTGCCCCGAGCTCAGGCTGTTGATCGCTTCCTGCGTGTTGGTGTCGTTGCGGGTCGAGAGGCCGGGGACGGGGTGGTTCGGGCTGGCGAGCCCACCCGTGTAGAGGTGGTCGTTGCCGTCGATCTTGAAGCCGTCCCCGTTGAAGGTGGAGTCGGTCCGGCCATCCTGCGAGAGGTAGATGGCTCCGGGCGCGGCGGTCGGGATGTTCGAGCGGTTGACGCGCGCCGCCACGACGTTGCGCACCCCTTCCGGGCCCGTCGCGGTCGCGACGAAGCGGCCCCAGTTGACGGGGTCGATCGGGTCGCTGACGGCGGACACCGTGTAGGCGTAGCCCCCGACCGGGCCGAAGGTCAGCGCGGCGCTGCCGAAGAGCGTGGGCCACGGCGTCACGACGTCGTTCTGGAAGTTGACCACACCCGGACCGTTCACCACCTGCATGGCGTGGGCGATCGCGGACTCGGCCACGAAGTGGACCTGCGAGGCCTCGCGGTAGTTGCGCGTGGCGCGGATGTCGGCGCTGCCCACGAGCAGCGCGCTCGCCGCGACCACGAGGAGCGTCGTCATGGCGAACAGCGCGAGCACAAGGGCGATGCCGGACTCGGCGGGTCGCGGGGCTCGCCTGGCGGAACGGGTATGCGCAGACACGGTGGCGGCTCTCCCCCTAGAAGTTCATCAGCGAGCGACTCCTGATCGCCACCTCGGATTCTGCGACCGACTTGATGGGTGTGGTGATCAGGGGGTTCGGGTTGGCCACGTTGGCGATCACGGTCAGCCGCACCTTGGCGACGCAGTCGCGATGGGGCCCGTCGAGCGCCCCCGCCGGCACCAGCTCGACCGGCGGGTTGCTCCCGTCGAAGTAGCGAAAGGCGAGCCCCGTGGCGGGGACGGAGTCGACGATTGCGACCGGCTGGGCGGTGCCGTCGGTGCGGCGGATCTGGCCCTCGGAGAGGTCGTAGGTCACGTCCTCGCCCGGGCCGGTGAGCGCGCCGTCGGCGTTCAGATCCTGGCGGAAGTGGATCCTGGTCGGGGTTGCCTCGACGATGCCCTGCTTCACGTCCCGGCAGGTGAGGGTGGTCGAGACGGGGAGCGCGAGATTGGTCGGGTCGAGTGACGCCATGCGCAGCTCGCGCGTCATCAGGTCGATCGCCGTGCGGGTCGCGCTCTGGCTCTGGGCGTACGAGCGCTGGGTGGCGAGGGCCTTCAGCTGCGCCTGCGAGAAGTTCACGGTCGTCCCCATCATGATGAGCGTGAGCCCGCTGCCGGCGAGCACCTCTATGGTGGAGAAACC
>VBKJ01000044.1:4241-17814 GCA_005879795.1 Deltaproteobacteria bacterium | reverse complement strand
GTGGAGCACCTGCTCGGTCGACTCGGGCGGGTCCAGGTGCGCGCGGTCGACCGCCGCCCAGCCGCCCGCGGCGAGGGCCTGGCCCACGAACGCCGTCCCGTCGTCGTACTGGAAGGCGAGCGAGGCGCGCAGCAGCTCGGGCAGGTCGGGATACTTCTTCGCGAGCTCGGCGGGCACGCCGTGGAGCTGCCGCCCGACCAGCTCGATGGTGCCCCGGTCGAGCTCCCGGCCGAGCACGTAGGCGAAACCCGCGAGCGTCGCGTCGCCCTCGAGCAGCGCGTGGCGCGCCAGCTCGCGGTCGCCGTGCCCGTCGAGGAGCGGCTCCGGCCGGGTGGGCAGGTGATAGTGCTGATCCTGGAGCGCGTGTGTCAGCTCGTGGGCGACCAGGAACTCGCTCACCAGGTCGCGGCCGGTGAGAAGCCCGAGGAAGCTCGCCCCGAGGCTGCGCACCCCCGGGACGCTCTCGGCGATCACCAGCCGCTTCGTGCGCGGGTCGTAGAAGCCCGCACCCTCCTGCTGGTAGAGCCGCTCGAGCGCGAGGCGGAGCTGCGTGCCCGGCGGGAGGAGGCCCAGGCGCGTATAGACGGCCTCGGCGTGCTCGATGTCGCCGGGAGAGTAGCTCTCCTGGATCTCGTCCCTGACGACGCCCCCGAGCCCCTCGCGCGAAAGCGCAAGCACGGGCACGGGAGTCGTGAACGCGAGCCCACGCAGCGCGACGAGGCGGTGGCGCACGGTCTCGAGCGCGTCCTCGTTCACCTGGCCGTGGCGCACGAGGCGCCGCGAGGCGCAGCCGGCGAGGAGCGCCAGCGCGGCCAGCAGCCCGGCCGCGCGCCTCACGGCGCGCTCTCGTCCACGATGATCGCGGGGTAGCCGAGCCGCACCACCCGCTCGGCCCGCTCGAGCGCGGCGGTGCGGAGCGGGTAGGGACCGATGCGGACCCGATAGTACTGTCCGCTCGTGCCCGCGAGTTGGGCGACGAAGGCTTCGGGGAAGCGGCGCGCCAGCACCTGGCGGAGGTGCCGTGCCTTGTCGGGATCGCTGAGCGCGGCGATCTCGACGGTGTACGAGCCCGAGGGGACGTCGCGCGGCGCCGGCGGACTCGGGCGCGAGGGTGCCGTGGCCGCGACCCGAGCGGTCGCCGCCAGCGTCGCCGGGCCGAGCACCTCGATGCGGACGCGCACCGTGCCGGGACCGACCATGCCGATCGAGTGTGCGGCGGCATACGAGAGGTCGATGGCGCGACCGCCGACGAACGGGCCGCGGTCGTTGATGCGGACCTGGACCGCGCGGCCGTTCTCCAGGTTGGTCACCATGACGCGCGTGCCGAGCGCCAGCGAGGGATGCGCGGCCGTCAGCTCGTACTGGTCGTAGATCTCCCCGTTCGCGGTGTGGTTGCCATGGAAGCCCGGCCCGTACCAGGACGCGACACCCACCTGCACGCCGTTCGTCATCGGCGGCGGGGCCGGCGCGGGGAATGTCGTGCAGCCCGCGGCGCCGAGCAGCCAGAGCGCCACCCGCCACCGCGTCCCGCTCCGCATCGGGCGCATTATCGCCGTACGAACCGCACGCGCAAGACCGCGTCCTCCTTGGTATTTGCGATTTACTCGCCGGGAGGCTTGTGGTAACTCGACCACACCCCGCCATGTCCGGCCACTCCAAGTGGAGCTCGATCAAGCACAAGAAGGCGCTCAAGGACGCGCGGCGCGGCAAGCTGTTCACCAAGTTCATCAAGGAGATCACGGTCGCGGCGCGCCTGGGCGGCGGCGACATCAACGCGAACCCGCGGCTGCGCACCGCGGTCACCACGGCGCGCCAGAACAGCATGCCGACCGACAACATCGAGCGCGCCATCAAGAAGGGCACGGGCGAGCTCGAGGGCGTCTCCTACGAGGAGATCACCTACGAGGCCTACGGGCCGGGCGGGGTCGCGATCCTCGTCCAGGCGCTCACCGACAACCGCAACCGCACCGTCGCCGACGTGCGCAGCATCATCACCAAGCACGGCGGCAACCTGGCCGCCGCCGGCGCCGTCGCCTGGATGTTCCACAAGCGCGGGCTCATCACGGTCGAGCGCGCCGGTGTGGACGAGGACCGCGTCATGGAGGTCGCGCTCGAGGGCGGCGCCGAGGACGTGCGGGAGGCGGGCGACCTGCTCGAGATCATCACGGCGCCCGAGCAGTTCGACAAGGTGAAGGAGGCCCTCGACCAGGCGAAGGTGCCGGTCGGCTCGGCCGAGGTCACCATGCTGCCGCAGTCGACGGTGGCCATCTCCGGCAAGCAGGCCGAGCACATGGTGAGGCTGCTCGAGGCCCTCGAGGACCACGACGACGTGCAGAGCGTCTCGTCCAACATGGACATCGCGGCGGAAGAGCTGGAGCGGCTGTCGGCGTGACGCCCCGGGGGGCGGGGAGGGGGAGCGGCGTGCGGGTGCTCGGGATCGATCCGGGGAGCCGGCGGACGGGCTGGGGCGTGGTCGACGCGTGCGGCGGGGGTTTTCGCCACGTCGCGAGCGGGACGATCGTGCTGGCGCCCGCCGCGCATCTCGGCACGCGCCTCGCGCGCCTGCATGCGGAGTGTCTCCGCCTGATCGCGGCGTGGGAGCCGGCGGCCGTCGTCCTCGAGCGCGCCTTCGTCGCGCGCAACGTGCAGAGCGCGTTCCGTCTGGGCGAGGCGCGCGGCGCCGTGCTCGCGGCCGCCGGGGCGGCCGGCGCGGTGCTGGCCGAGTACGCGCCGGCCAGCGTGAAGCTCGCCACGGTCGGCTATGGCCAGGCGGACAAGCGCGCGATGGGGCGCGGGGTGGCGCTCCGCCTCGGCCTCGAGCGGCCCCCGGCGCCGGACGCCGCCGACGCGCTCGCCCTCGCCCTCTGCCATCTTCACCGGGCGCCGCTCGCCCGCCGCGTAGCGGCCGCGCTGGCCGCGGGAGCGCGGGCATGATCGCGTCGCTCGCCGGTACGCTCGACGAGAAGAGTCCCGAGCGGCTCGTGGTCGACGTGGGCGGCGTCGGCTACGCCGTCCACGTCTCGCTCCAGACCTTCGCCGACCTGCCACCCGCGGGCGCCGCGGTGCGGCTCCTCGTGCACACCGAGGTGCGCGAGGACGCGATCGAGCTCTTCGGCTTCCTCCGCCCCGAGGAGCGGGCGCTCTTCCACCTCCTCCGCAAGGTGAAGGGCCTCGGGCCGCGCACCGCGCTGGTGGTGCTCTCGGGCATGCCGCTCGGCGATCTCCTCGCCACCATCGCGGGCGGCGACGGAGCCCGCCTGCAGACCATACCCGGCGTCGGGAAGAAGATCGGCGAGCGCATCGTGGTCGAGTGCCGCGAGGGCGCGGCGACGCTCGCCGCCGGCGCGCCGCGCCGCGGCACCCCCGTGGCGATGGACGGCGTCCTCGCCGAGGCCGTGTCGGCGCTCGTCAACCTGGGCTACAAGCGCGCCGAGGCCGAGCGGGCGGTCGAGCGCGTCAAGCGGCCGGCCGCGCCGCTCGAGGACATGGTGCGGGCCGCGCTCCAGGGGCTCGCGGGATGAGCTGGCGCGCGCCGAGCCCGATCCTGCCCGAGCGGCTCGACGACGACCTCGCGGTCGAGGCCCCGCTCCGCCCGCGCACGCTGGACGAGTACGTCGGGCAGGAGTCGATCCGCGAGAACCTGCGCGTGCAGATCGCGGCGGCCCGCGCGCGCGGCGACGTCCTCGACCACGTGCTCCTCTACGGCCCGCCCGGCCTCGGCAAGACCTCGCTCGCGCACGTGATCGCCAACGAGCTCGGGGTCGGCATCCGCGCGACGGCCGGCCCGGTGCTCGAGCGGCCGGGCGACCTGGCCGCCATCCTCTCCAACCTCGAGCGGGGGCAGGTCTTCTTCGTCGACGAGATTCACCGCCTGAACCACGTCGTGGAGGAGACCCTCTACCCGGCCATGGAGGACTTCCAGCTCGACCTGGTGGTGGGGCAGGGGCCGACGGCGCGCTCGATCAAGCTGCCGCTCAGGCCCTTCTGCCTGGCGGGTGCGACGACCCGCGCGGGCCTCTTGACCTCGGCGCTGCGCGACCGCTTCGGGGCGACCTTCCGGCTCGACTTCTACGGTACCGACGACCTGCAGCGGATCCTGCGCCGCTCGGCCGCGATCCTGGGCGCCGCCCTCGACGACGACGGGGCGGCCGAGATCGCGCGCCGCGCGCGCGGCACCCCGCGCATCGCGAACCGCCTTCTCCGGCGCGTGCGCGACTTCGCCGAGGTGCGGGCAGATGGGAAGATCGACCGCATCGTCGCGCGCGACGGGCTCCGCCTCCTCGACGTCGACGACGCGGGCTTCGACAAGATGGACCGTGCGCTCCTGCTCGTCATCATCGACCGGTTCGCGGGGGGCCCGGTCGGGATCGAGTCGCTCGCCGCCGCGGTCGCCGAGGAGCGCGACACCATCGAGGACGTCTACGAGCCGTTCCTCATCCAGGAGGGCTACCTGGTGCGCACGCCGAAGGGCCGGGTGGCGACGGCGCTCGCCTACGCGCACTTCGGCCGAAGCCCCGCCGCCCCGCCGCCCGGCGCAGCGCAGCAGAAGCTCTTCACGGCCTCCTAGAGTAGGCCCGGTCCCGATCGTCCGCCGGGCGCTCCCCGGGCGGGGTCGACGGCGGCAGTCTCTTGAGGCAGGCTCGGCGCCATGCAGGAACTGGGTCGCGTCCTGGTCGGGCTCGGCTGCCTGGCGGTGGTGCTCGGGGCGGCGCTCATGCTCGCCGGCCGCATTCCGTGGCTCGGCCGGCTGCCGGGCGACATCGTCGTGCGGCGGGGACCGGTGACCTTCTACTTCCCGCTCCTCACCTGCGTCGTGCTGAGCGTCGTCCTCACCATCGTCGTGAACCTCTTCAGGCGCCGCTGACACGCGCGCCAGCGGGCGGAAACCTTCGCGGAGGGGCCGAGCCGCCACTCGCGCCGCGCCCTGCCCGGGTGTTTCGCGCGCTTTTTCGGGAGCTTAGTTGCTTCGTTGCCGGCGCGCGGCGGGCTTGCCTTCGGCCCCCTCAGCCGTTACCATCCGCCGTCCAAAATGCCCGGCCCGTCCGATCCGTCGCTCCCCTGGGGGCCCGCGCCCGAGGTGCGCCGCCGCCGGCGCGAAGGCTGGATCATCGCCGGCATCATCGTCGCCGTCGTGTTGCTGGCGATCGCGCAGTTCTGGCTCCCGCAGTCCCTCGGCAGCGGCTCGCTCGGCACCGACGCGGTGCTGATCTTCCTGATCGACGTGAACCTGATCCTGCTCGTCCTCCTCGTCTTCCTGGTCGGGCGGAACATCGCCAAGCTCATCTTCGAGCGGCGGCGGCGGATTCTCGGGTCGCACCTCCGCACCCGCCTGGTGGGCGCCTTCGTGGCGATCGCGCTCCTGCCCGCCGGGCTCCTCTTCCTGGTCGGGCTCGTGTTCGTCGGCAACTCGATCGAGCGCTGGTTCAACGGCCAGGTGGAGCGCTCGCTCGAGGGGGCGCTCGAGGTGGCGCACGCCTACTACCAGGACCTGGCCGGGACGGCGCTCGGCTTCGCACGCGAGCTCGCCGCGCAGGTCGGCGAGCAGGGTCTCGTCGCCCGCGACCGCCGCGAAGCGCTCAAGCGCTTTCTCGACGCGCGGCGCGCCGAGTACCAGCTCGATCTGGTCGAGGTGTTCGCGCACAGGCAGGCGCTCGCGCGCAGCCGGCGCGAGGACCTGCCCGCAGGGATCGGCGCCGAGCCGTTGGCGGACCTGATCCGGCGCGCCGCCGGGGGCGAGGAGGCCACGCTGATCGACCGCGTGGGCGAGGCCGACCTGATCCGCGCCACCGTGCCCATCCGGGACGAGGCGAAGACGGTCGGCGTGGTGGTGGTCGACGCCTACGTCCCCTTCAGCGTCGTCGTCCGGCGCGACGAGAGCGAGCGCGCCTTCAACGAGTACCTGCGCCTCAAGGTCCAGCGCCGCCCCATCCAGACCAACTACACGATCACGCTCGCGGTGGTGACCATCGTCGTCCTCTTCTCCGCCACCTGGTTCGGCTTCTACATGGCGCGCGGCATCACGGTGCCCATCCAGCGCCTGGCCGAGGGGACGCGCGCCGTCGCGCACGGCGACCTCGACCACCGCATCGAGGGCGAGGGTGAGGACGAGATCGGCACCCTGGTCACGGCGTTCAACCGGATGACCGCGGAGCTCAAGACGAGCCGCACCGAGCTCGAGTCGCGCCGCCGTTACCTGGAGACGCTGCTTGCCAACATCACGGCGGGCGTGGTGTCGGCGGATGCCGAAGGCCGCATCACCACCATGAACCGCGCCGCCGAGGCGCTCCTCGGCATGAGCGCCGCCGCATCGGTGGGGCGGTGCATCGACGACGCATTCGCCGGCGACGGCTACGCCGACGTGCGCGAGCTCGCGGCGGAGCTCCATGCCGGCGTCCCGGCGCCGCGCGGGCTGCCCCCGCCCTTGGCGCCGAACGAGGCCGGCGGCGGCCCCGTCGAGCGGCAGCTCAAGCTCACGCGCGACGGGCGCGAGGTCGCGGTGCTGCTCACCGGCACGCGCCTCATGACCGAGCACGGGGGCCCGCGCGGCCTGGTCCTCTTCTTCGAGGACGTGAGCCATCTCCTGCGCGTGCAGCGCATGGAGGCGTGGCGAGAGGTCGCGCGCCGTATCGCGCACGAGATCAAGAACCCGCTCACGCCGATCCAGCTCTCGGCACAGCGGCTCCGCCGCCGCTACGCCGCCCGCCTCGGCCCCGAGGGCGCCGTGTTCGACGAGTGCACGCGCACCATCATCCAGCAGGTCGACGAGTTGAAGGCCCTGGTGAACGAGTTCTCGACCTTCGCGCGCCTGCCGGCGGCCGCGCACGCGCCGCAGGACCTGAACCGTCTGGTCGAGGAGGCGCTCGTCCTCTTCCGCGAGGGCCATCGCGAGATCACCTTCACGTTCGATCCCGCGCCCGAGCTGCCCGAGCTCGAGCTGGACCGCGAGGGGATCAAGCGCGCGCTGCTCAACCTGCTCGACAACGCGGTGGCCGCGTGCGCCGAGGCCCGCCGGCGCGAGCCCGCCGCGGGCGAGCCCGCGCGCGTCGAGCTGGTGACGCGCCACGACGAGGGTCTCGACGTGGTTCGGCTCGAGATCGCCGACGACGGCGCGGGCATGACGCCCGAGGTGAAGGCGCGACTCTTCGAGCCCTACTTCTCGACCAAACCCGACGGCACCGGGCTCGGGCTCGCCATCGTCTCCGTGATCGTCGCGGACCACAACGGGTTCATCCGCGTGCGGGACAACCTCCCGCGCGGCAGCCGCTTGGTCATGGAGTTTCCGGTCCGCCGGCGCGCGGCGCAGCTCGCGGCGCGCGCCCAGCACGGAGCGTACGCCGGCGCCTGACGTCGGGGTGGAGGTGAGGGATGTCCGAGACGATCCTGGTGGTGGACGACGAGGAGAACATCCGGCACACCCTGCGCGGGGTGCTCGCCGACGAGGGGTTCGAGGTGCTCGAGGCGCCGGACGGGCGCCGCGCCCTCGAGCTGCTCCAGCACGTCGCGCCGCGGCTGGCGATCGTGGACGTCTGGATGCCCGAGATGGACGGCATCGAGCTGGTCGAGCGCATGCGCAACCAGGCGCCGGGCGTGCCGATCATCGTCATCTCGGGGCACGGCACGATCGAGACCGCGGTGCGCGTCATCCGCCTCGGGGCCTTCGACTTCCTCGAGAAGCCCTTCCCCCTCGATGCGCTCCTGAGCGTGGTCGGCCGCGCGCTCGGGACGAGCGCCGCGCCCGCCGAGACGGCGGCGCCGGCCGCCACCGGCGCCGCGCCACGGGTCGCGCCCGCCCGGCGCTTTCCCGAGCGCACGATCGGCCGGAGCGTGCTGGTGAACGGGCAGGGGCTCCACTCCGGCGCGCGCACCGGGCTCATCCTGCAGCCGCTCCCTCCGGGCAGCGGCATCGTCTTCGGCAGCATCCTCTCGGGAGAGACCGTCCCCGCGCTCGTCGATCACGTCGACTCGACCGGCTACGCCACCACGCTCGTGCGGGGCGGCATGGTGGCCAGGACGGTCGAGCACCTGATGGCCGCCCTGCACGCCTCCGGCGTCACCAACCTGCTCGTGAAGATGCAGGGCGAGGTGCCGATCCTCGACGGCTCGGCGCTCGAGCTGTGCGCGCTGCTCGACGAGGGCGGGCTCGTGGATCAGCCGGCCACGGTCGAGGAGCTGGTCGTCGACCAGCGCTACGCCGTCGGCTCCGACGACCCCGCGCGCAAGGGCATCGCGATCGAGCCGGCCGATCGTTTCGAGGTGCACTACGTCCTCGACTACCCGCCGCCCATCGGCCGCCAGGAGCTCGCCTTCCGCTTCACCGACGCCGAGGCCTTCCGCCGCGAGATCGCCCCGGCGCGCACCTTCGGCTTCGTGGAGGAGATCGAGCAGCTCGAGCAGATGGGCCTCGCCAACGGCGGGCGGCTGAACAACTGCATCCTGGTCGGCAAGGAGGGCGTGGTGAACGCGCCGCTGCGCTTCCCCGACGAGTTCGTGCGCCACAAGATCCTCGACATCTTCGGCGACTTCTACCTGCTCGGGCGTCCGATCCGGGGCCGCGTCGTGGCGCGCATGACGGGGCACTCGGACAACGCGGCCCTGCTCGGGGTGCTGCGCGCGCGCTTCGGGGTGCCGCCGCTCAAGGGGGCGTGAGCGTCAGGCCGGCGGGGCGGCCGCCGCGCGGCGGCAGACGTCGGCCAGCGCGGCGAGCGCACGCTCCACCTCGCCCCGTGCCGCCGCCACCGCCTCGAGCTGGGCGGCCGCCTCGGTGATCGTGGGGAAGCCGTAGCTGGTCGCGGCGCCCTTCAGCTGGTGGGCGAGGTCGGCGAGCGTCCCCAGGTCGCGCCCGCCGAGGGCGCGCTCCATGGCGCCCAGGCGCTCGGGCAGGCGGCGGACGAAGCCGTCGAGCACGCCGGCGACCTCGGCATCGGCCGCGAGGGTGCTCACCACGGGCGGCCCGCCGGCGGGCGCGAGGTAGGAGCGTGCGACCTCGATCAGCGCACGACGCAGGATCGGCTTGGTCGCGAAGCCGTCGCACCCGGTGCGCAGGCACTTCCGGCGCTCGTCCTCGAGGGCATGCGCCGTGAGGGCGACGATCGGGCCGCGGTAGCCCGCCGCCCGCAGGCGAGCGACCGCCGCATAACCGTCCAGCTCGGGCATCTGCATGTCCATCAGGATGAGGTCGTAGGCTCCTCCGGCCTCGGCAGCTCGCAGCGCGAGCTCGCACGCGACGAGCCCGTTCTCGGCCGTCTCGACCTCGGCGCCGGCGGCGCGGAGGTGGCGCGCGAGCAGGCGCCGGGCGTCCAGGCCGTCCTCGGCGAGCAGCACGCGCCCGTGCAGGGACAGGGGCTGGTCGGCGGCCGGCGCCCGAGCGGGGCCGGCGGGCGGGCGGTCGAGCAGGCGGACGCCGTCGAGCGAGCCCACTTCGATGGTGAGCGTGAAGGTGCTGCCCCCCCCGGGGGCGCTTCGGGCCTGGAGGTCGCCCCCCAGCATGCCGGCCAGGCGCTTCGAGATCGCGAGCCCGAGCCCCGTGCCCCCGAAGCGGCGCGCGGTCGAGGTGTCGGCTTGCGAGAAGGGGGTGAAGAGGCGCGCCTGCTGCTCGGCGCTGAGTCCGATTCCGGTGTCGACGACGTCGAAGCGCAGGCGCCGGGACGGCCCGGCCTCCTCCAGGCTCACCTCGAGACGGACACTGCCCGCCGGCGTGAATTTGATCGCGTTGCCGACCAGGTTCAGGAGGATCTGGCGGAGCCGCGTCGGGTCGCTCTCGACGGTCTCCGGCACGGGGCCGCGGTACAGGACCTCCAGGGCGAGCCCCTCCTGCGCCGCGCGCGGGCGCAGCAGCTCCGCCACCTCGGCCACCAGCGCGAAGGGCGAGCAGGCGATCCGCTCCACCGTCATGCGCCCCGACTCGATCTTCGAGAGGTCGAGGACGTCGTTGACGATCGCCATGAGGTGCTCGCCGTTGCGGCGGAGGGTGGCGAGGCACTCGGCCCGCTCCGCGGGCGCCAGGTCGGCGTCGCCGAGCAGCTCCGCATAGCCGACGAGCGCGGTCATCGGAGTGCGGATCTCGTGGCTCATGTTGGCGAGGAACGCGGACTTGAGTCGCGACGCCTCCTGCGCCGCGCGCCGCGCCTCGTCGCGGTCGCGCGCCAGCGCGGCGAGCTCGGCCGCCTGCCGCTCGGCTCCCCGGCGCCCCTCCTCGACCTGGGCGACGTGGCGGCGCCGCTCCCCGAGCCCGCGCATGGCGATCACGTAGGACGATCCCACCAGGCCGAACGCGATCACGTCACCGACCAGGAGGACGACGAGCGTGAGCCGGGCGCTCGTGCGCGCCGTCGAGCCGCGGTCGAGGAGGACGGTCCGCTCCGCCCGGTCCATCTCGCCGACCAGCTTGCGGATGTCGTCCATGACCCGTCTGCCCCGGTCGGTCAGCACCTTCTGGCGCGCGGCCTCGAAGCCTTCGCGGTCGTAGAGGTCGATCGTCTCGCGCATGAGCAGGAGACGGCTCGCCACCTCCGGCACCAGGCGGTCCAGCCGCTCCTGCTGCGCGGAGTCCGACGCGGTGAGCACGCGGATCGAATGGAGGGTGTCGGCGATCCGTGCGGTCGCCTGCTCGTAGGGCGCGAGGTAGCGGACCGAGCCGGTGATGAGATAGCCGCGCTGCCCGGTCTCGGCGTCGGTCATCTCGGCGAGCAGGTGGTCGAGCTGCTCGACCACCTCGTGGGCGTGGTTCACCCCCTCGCTGGTGGCGAGGAAGGTCCTGGTGCTCCAGTAGTCCGAGGCCGAGAGCAGGGCGAGGGTGCCCAGCGCGACCCACAGCCCCGAGGCGATCGCGTCCTCGACCGAGAAGCGCATGGGTCAGCCCGGCGGCTGAAGATTCCTCGCCGACTTGCCGACCTTCAGGATCATGGGTGCGGCGCGAGCGGGGCGCTGCCGGCGGAAGCGGTGCATGTGACCCTGGGTATGTCGGACGGCGAGGCGAGGATCTTGAGGCCCGAGCGCGGCCGCGTGCTGGTCGTCGACGACGACGTGGACGTGTGCGCCCTGCTCGAGGCGCGGCTCGCCGGGCGGGGGTTCGAGGTGGCGTGGACCACGTCCGCGGAGACCGCCCTCGACAGCCTCGGCACCGCCGAGGTCGACGCCGTCCTCACCGACATCAAGATGGGGCGCATGAGCGGGCTCGAGCTGTGCGAGCGCATCGTCGCCAGCCGCCCGGACGTGCCGGTGGTGGTGATGACGGCGTTCGGCACCCTCGAGGCGGCGATCGCCGCCATCCGGGCGGGGGCGTACGACTTCGTCACCAAGCCGATCGAGGTCGACGCGGTGGCGGTGGCGCTCGAGCGCGCCGTGCAGCACCGCGCCCTGCGCTCGGAGGTCGAGCGCCTGCGCCGCGTGGTGGACGACGCCGAGGGCTTCGGCGAGCTGCTCGGCGCCAGCGCGCCCATGAAGCGAGTCTACGACCTGCTCGAGCGCGTCGTCTCCTCCGATGCGACGGTGCTCGTTACCGGCGAGAGCGGTACGGGCAAGGAGCTGGTCGCGCGCGCGCTCCACCGCCGGAGCCGGCGGAGCGCCGGGCCGTTCGTCGCGGTCAACTGCGCGGCCATACCGGAGGGGCTCCTCGAGAGCGAGCTCTTCGGCCATGCGCGCGGGGCCTTCACCCACGCGCACAACGCGCGGGCGGGCCTCTTTCAGCAGGCGCACGGGGGCACGCTCTTGCTGGACGAGATTGCCGATCTGCCGCGGCCGCTCCAGCCGCGGCTCCTGCGCGCACTCGAGGAGCGCGCGGTGCGTCCCGTCGGCGCCGATCACGAGGTGGCGGTCGACGTGCGCATCGTCGCGGCCACCAACCGCGATCTCGAGGCGGCGCTCGAGGAGGGACGCCTGCGCGAGGACCTCTACTTCCGGCTGAACGTCATCCGCATCGAGCTGCCGCCGCTGCGCCTGCGCGGCCGCGACATCCTGCTGCTCGCCCAGCGCTTCGTCGACCACTACGCCCGCCAGATGGGAAAGCCCGTGCGCGGCCTCTCCCCGGCGGTGGCCGAGCGGCTCCTCGCCTACGCCTGGCCGGGGAACGTGCGCGAGCTCCAGAACTGCATGGAGCGGGCGGTGGCGCTGGCGGGCGGCGAGCGCATAGGGGTGGACGATCTGCCGGAGAGGATACGCGCCCGCCGCCCACCACCCCCGGTGGTCCCGGGCGGCGATCCCGAGGAGCTGGTCACGCTCGAAGAGGTCGAGCGGCGCTACATCCTGCGCGTGATGGAGGCGGCCGGCGGGCACCGGACGCGGGCGGCGCAGGTCCTCGGCCTCGACCGCAAGACGCTCTACCGCAAGCTCGAGCACTACGCCCGAGCCGAGCGGGCCCGAGACCGGCGTCCACGCGATGGCGCCGGCCGAAATCCATGACGGCCGAAAATGCGCGGCGAATCACGCGCCTGCGAGCGCGACCGCGGGGCGTGGGGCAGGATGCCCCGAAGGTCCCCCGGCCGGGTCACGAGGATCCCGCGCTTTCCGGCCGGCACGCCGCGTGCACACGGAGACGAGCGGGGCCGCCCACCGCGCCCCGGAAAGAGGAGGAATCCATGCGCACACAGAAAGCGGGCCGGAGACGGTCCAAGGGCTTCACACTGATCGAGTTGCTCGTGGTAGTGGCGATCATCGGCATCCTGGCCGCGATCGCGATCCCGCAGTTCGCCGCGTATCGCTCGCGCGGCTTCAACGCCCGCGTCGCGTCCGATGCCCGCAACGCGGCCACCGCCCAGGAGGCGTACTTCGTGGACAATAACACGTACTCCTCGGGCGCGTGCAGCACGCTGCCGGGCTTCAACGGCTCGGGCGGCGTGGTCTGCAACTCGACGGGCACGGCGACCAACTTCTCGGTCACCACGACCCACCCGAGCATGAGCTACACGACCGGCTGCACCTGGAGAAGCAACCCGGCCGCCGGGAGCCCGAACCTGGTCTGCTCCTAGTCGATCCTGCCCCTCCGCCGGCGGGAACCGCTCCTCGGTTCCCGCCGGCGCTTCATTTCACGCTCGCGCTACCTCAGTACGGGACCCGAAAGCGGATCAGCGCCACGGACAGACGCGTGCGCGGCCGACGGCTCGTCCGTGTAGCGGAACGTCCACTCGCTCGAGACATCCTGCCCGTCGGCCCGCGCCACGGGGTAGATGAAGTAGTTGAGCCGCCGGCCCGTGCCGTCGGACTCGAGCGGCGCATCGCGCGCGCGTGTGAACAGCACGCGGTTCCCCGACAGCGCGCCGAAGAAGTACTCCTTCAGCTCGGGGTGCTTGCGCGCCTCCGAGATGTCGACCGGCACCCAGCCGGCCCCGGGGGCGTAGAACTCCGCCCAGCAATGGTAGCCCTTCACCTCCTGCGGCGCTCCCGCCGTGCCGTCACCGTAGGCGAGCGGGAAGCCGATGTTCCAGCGCGCCGGGATGCCGCTCGCGCGGGCGAGCGCGATGAACAGAGTGTGGAAGTCGGTGCAGTTCCCCTTGCCCACCTTGAGGCAGTACGCGACGTCACCCAGCCCCCACCCGGGCACCGACTTGTCGTACTGCATGTGGTCGTAGACCCAGTCGTA
>VBKJ01000044.1:0-4095 GCA_005879795.1 Deltaproteobacteria bacterium | reverse complement strand
GCGACGCGGAGGTAGGCGGCACGATCGCCCGATGGGGTCAGGTGCACCACGCTAGGCCGTGCCGCCCCGGCGAGCCGCAGCTCCAGCACCGCCTGCTCCTCCTCGCGCGGCACTGGAAGCCACAGCTCGAGGACGCGGGTCCCCTCCGGGGGCGTCACGCGGGCCTCATAGGTGAGCCGGACGGTGCGCGGCCCGAGCGCGGCGGGCGTGATGGGTTCGTCGGCGCGGACGCCGGCAGCGGCGAGCGCGGACAGGACGACGGCGAGCGGCAGGTGCATGGGCTCCCTCCTTGAACGTTCCCGGGAGGGAGCGGGCCGCTCAAGCCGTCGGCGCGCGCCCTCCCGCGCGGCGACACCCCACCGGGGCGTCCGCCGTGCTTCAGGAACGCGCGATCACATCGAGGCCAGTCAGCATGGCATGCCAGTAGCAGAAAGCGCCCGGTGGCGGAACACGGAGCCGCGCCAGCCCGCCGTCTCCAGCTCCTAGAATTTCACCAGCGCGTCGAGCTGGAAGCGGGTGAGCGTCGGGTTCGTCGTGCCCGCCGGGCGGTTGATGAAGTTCGTGAAGGTGCTTTTCGCGCTCACGGTGAGCGGGTCGAGGAGCTGGTAGTCGATGCCCACCCCCGGGCCCTCGAGGTTGGTGCCCCCGCTGCCGTAGTCGCTGAAGGTGAAGGCCGAGATGGCGGCCTCCTGCCCGAGGTGCTCGTAGAAGCCGAAGAGCGACCAGTCGCCGCGCGCCTTCGTCTGCCCGAGCCGGAGCCCGCTCGTCCAGGCGTGGGCGTCGTCGGTGGCCGAGTCCCAGTTGTAGAGGTAGTCCCCCCACCAGCGGAGCGGCTTCGTCCCGACGAGGTTCGGGATGGTGGCGCCGAGCGTCAGGCTCGACTGGTTGAAGCCGCTCCTGTAGCCGGTGATGGCGTCGAAGGAGGCGGGCTTCTTCCCCCCCTTCGGCGTCGGCGGCTGGATGGTCCTCGTCACCAGCAGGTTCGTGTTCGCGAGTGAGCTGTTGAAGCCGGAGTTCGCGATCGGCTTGCCGCTCGAGTCGAAGCCGGTCGTGTTCCGGCTGAGCGACTGCGCGATCAGGTCGGGGTTGAGCCACCAGTACTGCCCGAGCCCTCCCTCGAGCTGGAGGCTCCCCAGGTGGAGCGAGGGGTTCACCTGCCCGCCGAACATCCAGCCGTCCTCCTTGTTGGCGACCTCGGAGTAGGTCCACTGGAGCGCGTGCACCTTCACCTGATCGAGCGCGCCGAGCGGGTGGGCGAGGAGCTGGAAGGTCTCGCTCGCGCCCTCGAGCGACAGGTCCTCGTCGAAGATCATCTCGTCGGTGCGGAAGATGGGGTTCGGGAACTTGCCGGCGGTGATGGCGACGGCTCCGGGCCGGAGGTCGAAGCTCTTGCCGGGGGCGAAGGTGAGGTAAGCCCAGTCCAGGTTGAAATTCTTGCGGTTGAAGTTCCCGGTGAGATTCTCGTTGGTCGAGATCACGTCGTTCGGGTTCCCCGACGCGCCCCGGATGGTCGCCGAGAGCTCGTCCGTGAACGCGACCCGGACGCCGAGGCGCGCGCGAATGCGCTCGCGGTTGCGCGCCGTCACGACATCGCCCTTCTTGTGGGGCTGGTGGTAGAAGCCCTCGTGGCGGCCGCGCACGTCGCCGAAGACGGTGGTGCGGCCGAGCCAGTCGGGCAGCTCGGGCCCCTTCCGGGCGGGGGCGCTCGCGGTCTTCGCCTCCTTCGTGGCCTCCTCCGCCTGCTTGCGGGTCGCCTCGCCGAGCGCCTTCTGCTCGTCGATCTGGCGACGCAGGTCCTTCAGCTCCTCCTGCTGCCTCCGGATCGTCTCCTCGAGGACCCGCAGCCGTCGCTCGGCGTCCGTCTCTGCGAGCGCCCGCCCAGCCGGACCGAGGAGCAGCACGAGTGCCAGAGCGCCCGCGATGCGGCGGACGCCGATCTGTCGGGGAGGCGATGACGTGGGTCCGCTGGCCGGCGGGCGGCCGCCGTCATCGCGAGAGTCGTCCATCGTCGGGTCCTCCTCTTCGGGGCGGGTCATATGGCGTAGTCCTGGACGAAGACGCGGAGCTGGCGGGGCGCGACCCACACCGTGTCGCCCACGCGGAGTCGCAGCTCCGCGTAGCGCTCCCAGCTCACGTCGATGGTCAGCATGACGGCGAAGGCCTCTGAGTAGACGCGCACCTTCACCACCGGGCGGGCCGGGTTGACGTGCGTGACCTTCGCCTCGAGGCCCGGCCGGCCGTTGCGGGCGCGCACGATCTCGAGCTCGTGCGAGCGGATGAAGGCCGTCGCGGCGCGCGACTCGTCGTAGGGGTAGTCCGGGTAGGCGACCTCGAGGTTGCCGACTCGCGCCCGCCCGTTCTGCACGCTCGCGTGGAAGACGTTCACGTTGCCGAGGAAATCCATGACGAAGGGGTTGGCGGGCTGCTCGAAGATATCCTGCGGCGTGCCGATCTGCTCGATGCGCCCGTGGTTCATGATGACGACGCGGTCGGCGACCTCGAAGGCCTCCTCCTGGTCGTGCGTGACGAACACGCTGGTCACGTGCAGCTGGTCGTGGAGCCGCCGGAGCCACTGGCGGAGCTCCTGGCGCACCCGGGCGTCGAGCGCCCCGAACGGCTCGTCGAGGAGGAGCACCTTCGGCTCGGCGGCGAGCGCGCGTGCGAGCGCGACGCGCTGGCGTTGGCCGCCGGAGAGCTGCGCAGGCAGCGAGCGCTCGTACCCCTCGAGTTGGACCAGTCGCAGCAGCTCCCGCACGCGCTCGCGGACGCGCGCCCGCGGCACCTTCCGCACGCGCAGCCCGAAGGCCACGTTCTCGAACACGCTGAGATGCCGGAAGAGCGCGTAGTGCTGGAAGACGAAGCCCACGTTGCGCTCGGTCACGGGCGCGTGGGTCACGTCCTCGTCGTGGTAGCGGACGGCGCCCGCGTCGGGCGGTTCGAGGCCGGCGATGATGCGCAGCAGCGTCGTCTTCCCCGAGCCGGAGGGGCCGAGGAGGGCCAGCAGAGCGCCGCTCGGGACCTCGAGGCTGACCTCGCTGAGCGCGACGAACGTGCCGAAGCACTTCGTCACCCGCTCGACCGTGATGCTCATGGCTCGCCTCCCTGGGCCGCGAGCCGCGCGGCCTCGGCCAGGTCGCGGCGGGTCTTCCACTCGAGCGCGGTCTTCGCGAAGAGCGTGACCAGCGCGAGCATGGCGAGCACGGACGCCAGGGCGAAGGCGCCGGGGAGGTTGTACTCCTGGAAGAGCTTCTCGACGCGGAGAGGCATGGTGTCGGTCTTGCCGGCGATGTGGCCGGAGACGACGTAGACGGCGCCGAACTCGCCCATCGCGCGCGCGTTGCAGAGGATCACCCCGTAGAGGAGGCCCCACTTGATGTTGGGCAGCGTGATCAGCCGGAACACCTGCCAGCCGCGCGCCCCGAGGCTGACCGCGGCCACCTCCTCCTCGGCGCCGATCGCCTCCATGAGCGGGATCAGCTCGCGCGCCACCACGGGGAAGGTGACGAAGGCGGTGGCGAGGACGAGGCCGGGGAGGGCGAAGACGATCTTCAGATCGTGGGCGCGGAGCCAGGGGCCGAAGGTGCCCTGCAGGCCGAAGAGGAGGAGGAGGAAGAGGCCGACCACGACCGGCGAGACGGTGAACGGCAGGTCGATGAGAGCGGTGAGCGCCGTGCGGCCCGGGAAGCGGAAGCGCGCGATCGCCCACGCCGCCGCGATGCCGAAGGTCACGTTCAGCCCCACGGCGATGGGCGCCACGATGAGCGTGAGCTTGATCGAGTGGAGCGTGTCGGCATCCCCGGTCAGGTTCCGCCAGTAGACGCCCACGCCGCCGGCGAGCGCCTGCACGAAGACGTTCACGAGCGGGACGACGACGAAGAACGCCATGACCGCGACCGCGGCCAGGATGAGGGCCGCCTTCACGGCGGGCGGGTCGTCGTGCGCGCGGGGAGGGGCCTGGGCCGGGGTCTCAGCCATGGTGTCGCTTGCTCCAGCGTTCGAGGAGGTTGATGGCGAAGAGCGTGACGAACGAGATCGTGAGCAGGACGACGGCGATCGCCGTCGCCTCGGTGTAGGCGAACTCCTCGAGCCGCGCCA
>VBKJ01000043.1 GCA_005879795.1 Deltaproteobacteria bacterium | reverse complement strand
ATCTGCTGCGATCACGAGGTGGGAGGGCTCAACCCGGCGGCGGTGGAGGTCGCGCTCCGCACCGGCGCCCGGGTGGTGTGGATGCCCACCTTCTCCTCGGTCGTCGACCGCCGGAAGCTCCGCCTCCCGGGCCCCGGCATCCCGGTGATCGGCGAGCGCGGGCGCCTCGTGCCCGCGGCCGAGGAGATCCTCCGGCTCGCCCGCGAGCACGACGCCGTCGTCGCCACCGGCCACATCGAGCTGGCGGAGCAGTTCGCACTGGTCGACGCGGCGCGCGCGCTCGGCGTCAAGGTGCTCATGACCCACGCGCTCGAGACGCTGGTCGGCCCGGACCATAGGCTGCCCGACGTGCTCGCGCTCGCCGAGCGGGGCGCCATGATCGAGTTCACCTACCTGACCTGCATCCCGGGCGGCATGGCCGCGACCGAGGAGCCGATGACGTTCGCCAGGGCGATGATGGCGGTCGGCCCCGAGCGCGCGATCATGTCGACCGACTTCGGCCAGGACAAGAGCCCGCATCCCGCCGACGGCATGCGGCTCTTCATCGAGGAGATGCTCCGCTGCGGCGTGCCGCCGGCCGCGATCGATCTGATGGCGCGCCGGAACCCCGCCCGGCTCCTGGGGCGCGCCTAGGAGTCGCCGCAGCCGCCATGACTACTCGGACAGCCTCCTAGCATGGCGGCCCCCCCGCTGCGCGTCGGCATCCTCGGCGCGGCGCGCATCGCGCCGATGGCGCTCGTGAAGCCCGCGCGGCGCGTGCCCGAGGCGACCGTCCTCGCGGTCGCCGCCCGCGACCCCGAGCGCGCGCGGCGCTTCGCCGCCCGGCACGGCATCCCGCGCGTGCATCAGTCCTACGACGCGCTCCTCGCCGACCCGGAGATCGACGCGGTCTACAACCCGCTCCCCAACGCGCTGCACGCGCCGTGGACCATCCGCGCGCTCGCGGCGGGGAAGCACGTCCTCTGCGAGAAGCCGTTCGCCGCGAACGCGGCGGAAGCGGAGGAGATGGCGCGCGCGGCGGAGCGCGCCGGGCGCGTGCTGGTGGAGGCGTTCCACTGGCGCTACCACCCGCTCTTCGCCCGCGTGCGCGCCATCCTCGACGCGGGCGAGATCGGCCAGGTCCGCCACCTGGAAGCGCACTTCTGCATCCCGCTCCCGCTGCCGAACGACATCCGCTACCGCAAGGACCTGGCCGGCGGCGCCCTCATGGACACCGGCTGCTACACGGTCTCCGTCCTCCGCCACCTGGCGGGCGCGGAGCCCGAGGTGGAGCGCGCGCACGGCTGGTGGACGCGCGGCGGCGTCGATCGCGCCATGGAGGCGAGCCTGCGCTTCCCGGACGGGCGGACGGCGCGGCTCACCTGCTCGCTCTTCTCGGCCTGGCTCATCCGCACGCGCGCGACCGTCGAGGGCAGCGGCGGGCGGCTCAGCGTCTTCAACCCGATCGCGCCGCACTTCTACCACCGGCTCACGGTGGTGACGCCGGGCGGGCGCCGCGGCGAGCGCGTCGCGGGACCATCGACCTACGAGTGCCAGCTGCGCGCGTTCGTCGCCGCGGTGCGCGAGGGCGCGCCGGTGCCGACCGGGCCGGCGGACGCCGTCAGGAACATGCGCGTCATCGACGCGATCTACGCGGCGGCGGGCCGGCCGGGATAGCCTCGATGCGCCGGCAGCGCAGGCATTGCTCGCGGCGCCGGTCGGCGGCGAGTAGGCCCTACCGCGTCAGCAGGAGACAGCCCGCGATCGGCCCGCCTCCCGCCGCCACCACCGCCACCTCGCAGTCCTTCACCTGGCGGGCCCCGCCCTGGCCGCGGAGCTGGCGGATGGCCTCGGCGAGGAAGCCGAAGCCGTGCAGGCGGCCGCCGGAGAGCTGCCCGCCCCAGGTGTTGAGCGGGAGCGGGCCGCCAAGACGCACTCGGCCACCTTCGACGAATGGCCCGCCCTCACCGCGCTTGCAGAAGCCGAGCGCCTCGATCCAGGCGAGCGTGAGCCAGCTGAAGCCGTCGTAGAGCTGGATCGTGTCGACGTCGGCGGGCGTGAGATCCGTGCGCGCCCAGAGCTGCGCGGCCGCGTCGCGCGCCGCCATGGTGGTCAGGTCCTCCCACTGGTCCCACACCGGGCGGCCGCGGATGGCGCTGCCCACCGCGTTGATGCGCACGGCGGGGTGAGGGAGGTCGCGGGCGGCGTCGGCGGCCGAGACGACGACGGCGGTCGAGCCGTCGACCGGCACGTCGCAGTCGTAGAGGCCGAAGGGCCAGGTGACCATGCGCGCGCGGAGATAGTCCTCCATGGTGAGGGGCTCGCGGTAGACGGCGGCCGGGTTGAGCGCCGCGTGCGCGCGTGCGGTGAGCGCGATCTCGCCGAGGTGCTCGCGCCGGGTGCCGAACTCGTGCATGTGGCGCACGGCGTGGAGCGCGAGCCAGTTGGCCGCCGACATCGCGCCGAAGGGGATCACCCACTGCGCGAAGCCCGACACGCTGCGCGATCCGGCGCCGATCCCGAGCCGCCCGGTGTTCGCCGCCGCCGTCGCCTCCGTCACCGTGCGGTAGACGAGCGCGTGGCGGCAGAGGCCCGCCGCCACCGCGAGCGCCGCGAGCATCACGGGGGCGAGCTGCGCGGGCCCCTCGCCGCCGGAGCCGTGCCAGCCGAGCTGGAGGCCGAGGGCGTCCTGCACCTCGGGCGTCCCGGGTCCCGCGAAGCCGGGCGCGGCGGTGCCCATCGGCCCCGGGTAGCAAGCGAGGCCGTCGATATCCCGGGTGGTGAGGCCGGCGTCGGCGATCGCCGCCAGCGCCGCCTCGCAGGTCAGGTCGAGGTCGGTGCGGAAGAGGCGCCGCCCGATCTGCGACTGCCCCACGCCGGAGAGGATCGCGCGCCGCTCGAGGTGCTGGTCGGACCCGGGCCGGATGGGCGGCGTGAGCGGGCGCGCGGCGCGCGGCGGCGGGGCAGGGCGGCTCGCCTCGGGATCCGGCTCGAAGAGCGGCAACGCGATCTCGTCGCTCACGTCGCGGAACGTCACCCGCACCGGCATGCCGATCGTCACGGCATCGGGCGCGCAGCCGACGATGTTGGTGGTGAGCCGGAGGTCCGCCTGCTCGATCAGCTCGACCAGGCCGATCGCGTACGGAACCTCCATGCCGGGCATCCAGCGCTGGTGGTTCACCGTGTAGCTGACCACGGTGGCGCGGCCGCTGACGGCCTCCCAGCACACGTCGCGCGCCTGGCAGCGGGGGCAGACCGGCCGCGGCGGGTGGACGTACCAGCCGCAGGCCCGGCAGCGCGTGATCTCCAGGCGGCCCTCGCGGCAGGCGCGCCAGAAGCGCTCGCTCTCGGGCTCGAGCGCGGGGAGCGGGAGACGCATCTCCGCCGTCATCCGAGCATGACCATGCCGCCGTCGACCGCGATCGCCTGCCCGGTGATGAAGCGCGCGCCGTCGCCGGCGAGGAAGACCATGACGGGCGCGATGTCGCGCTCGGCGTCGCCCAGGCGCCCGCCGAGCGGGATCACGTGCTGCATCGCCAGGTCGTGGATCGTGCGCTCCGGCTCGGACATGCGCTGCCGGTAGGCCTCGTACATCGGCGTCCAGATCGCCGGCACGATCGAGTTGACGGTGATGCCGTGGCGCGCCCACTCCTGCGCGACGGTGCGCGTCCAGGCCATGACCGCGCCCTTGGCGGCGGAGTAGTGCGCCGAGCCGCGCTGGCCGCGGATGCCCGCCCCCGAGCCGAAGTTGATGATGCGGCCGCCGCGCTCCTTCATGTGCCGGAAGGCCGCCTGGTTCGTGTAGAGCGTGCCCTTCACGTTGACGGCGAAGACGAGGTCCCACTCCGCGTCGGGGATGTCCTCGGCCGGCGTGCCGCGCTCGACGCCGGCCACGTTGGCGAGCACGTCGAGGCCGCCCATGGCGGCCACCGCGCGCGCGAACACGTCGTCCACCTCGGCGCGGCGCGAGACGTCGCAGTGGTGGTAGGCCACGTTGGGACCGGCCTCGGCGGCGACGCGGCGGCCGCCCTCGTCGTTCACGTCGAGCGAGGCCACGCGCGCGCCCTCGCGCGCGTAGGCCCGGACGGTCGCGGCGGCGATGCCGCTCGCCCCGCCGGTGACGATGATCCTGCGTTCCCGGAGCAGCATGCTCAGAGGTAGCGCTTGCCCCGCACGGCGCCGTCGGGTGCGATCTCGTAGAGGAGCGGGACGCCGGTCGGGATCTCCAGCGCGAGCACCTCCTCGCGCGTGAGGCCGTCCAGGTGCATGACGAGGGCGCGCAGCGAGTTCCCGTGCGCGACGACGAGCACGTTCTTGCCGGCGCGCAGGTCGGGCCGGATGTGGCTCTCCCAGTAGGGGAGGACGCGCGCCGCGGTGTCGGCCAGGCTCTCGCCGCCCGGCGGCCGGACGTCGTAGCTCCGGCGCCAGAGCTTCACCTGCGCGGCCCCGAAGCGCTCGGCGGCTTCGGCCTTGTCCTTCCCCTGGAGGTCCCCGTACATGCGCTCGTTGAGGGCCGCGTCGCGCTCGGTGGGGAGCGGGCCGATGCCGGCGGCCTCGAGCGCCAGGCGCGCGGTCTCCGTCGCGCGCACGAGCACCGAGGTGAAGAGCTTGTCGATGCGCCGGCCGCGCAGCTTCTCCCCCGCGGCGCGCGCCTCGGCCTCGCCGCGCGGCGAGAGCGGCACGTCGATCCAGCCGGTGAAGCGGTTCTCCAGGTTCCACTGCGACTCTCCATGGCGCAGGAGGAACAGATCCGGCATGGCCGGCCCTATAGCGCGCGACCCGCCGGTGCGCCAACCGCATTGCGGTTTGCCTGAGACGCGGTCGGCTGATACGCTGAATTTTCTCACCGAAAGGAGCCCGACCAAAGGATGGCGATCGTCCTCTTGTTCACCGCGCACTGGGTCATCTCGGCCTTCTTCCAGTCGTTCTTCCACCACCGCTACGCCTCGCACCGCATGTTCACCATGGCGCCGCGCACCGAGCGGACGTTCCACATGCTCACCTACCTGGCGCAGGGCCCCTCGTACCTCTCGCCGCGGGCGTACGCGATCCTCCACCGCGAGCACCACGCTTACAGCGACACCGAGCGGGACCCGCACGCCCCCGGCTTCTTCGCCAACGTGCTCACCATGATGTGGACGACCGCCCTGCGCTACAACGCGCACCTGGTGGGGACGTCGTCGCCCGAGCCCCGCTTCCTCGGCAACTACCCCGAGTGGCCCTGGCTCGACCGGGTCGGCTCGTCGTGGACCGGGCGCATCGCGTGGGGCACGGCCTACGGGCTCGTCTACCTCTGGCTTGCGACGGCGTGGTGGCAGTTCCTGCTGCTCCCCGTCCACTGGGTGCTGGGGCCGGTGCACGGCGCGATCGTCAACTGGTGCGGCCACCGCTACGGGTACCGCAACTTCCGGACCAACGACGCCTCGCGGAACTTCCTGCCCTTCGACTTCCTCACCCTGGGCGAGCTCTTCCAGAACAACCACCACCGTGCCGCGAGCCGCCTCAACTTCGCGTGGCGCCGCTTCGAGTTCGACCCGACCTACGCGGTGACGCGGCTCCTCGCCTGGCTCCGCGTCATCCATCTCCGTCCGGGCGCGCTCGCGAGCCCCGCGTAAGGACTCCTACCGCGGATCGATCAGCACGCCCGGGTTGAGGACGCCCGCCGGGTCGAGCGCTGCCTTGGCGGCGGCGAGCGCGGCGGCGAAGCCCGCGGGACGCTCGCGGTCGTACCAGGGCCGGTGGTCACGGCCGACGGCGTGGTGGTGCGTGATCGTGCCGCCGAGCCGCAGGATGGCCTCGGAGGCCGCCCGCTTGATGGCCGCCCACTGCTCGAGCTCGGCGCCGCGCCGCCCGGGCCCTATCACCGTGTAGTAAGGTGCCGGGCCGTCGGGGTAGACGTGCGTGAAGCGGCACGTCACCTGGCCCGCGCCGCACGCCAGGCGGAGCGCCTCCTCGGCGGCCGTGGTCACGCCCCGATGAAAGGCGGGGAAGCGATCCCAGGTGACGGCGGTCTCGAAGGTCTCGCTGATCATGCCCATGGCGACGAGCGCGTCGCGGAGGTAGGGCGCCTCGAGGAAGGACTTCCGCCACGCGCCGGCCGCGCCGTCGCGCGCACCCTCCTCGGCTCTCCGCGTGCGCCCGGCGTCCGGGGGCACGCGGCCCCCGTGCGCGGCGGCGAGCGCGAGGGCGCGCGCCATCCAGGCGTCGAGCTCGTGGTCGGCGGACTCGAAGGCCACGAGGAGGACGGTCTCCGCGCCCGAGCCGGCGCCCGCGGTCGTGGCCTCGCCCGGGTCGAGGAGCCGGCAGTTGGACGGGTAGAGCCCCGCCTGCGCGATGGCGCGCGCTGCCGCGGCGCCCGCGGCGAAGTCGGCGAACGTGACCGCGGCCGAGGCGCGAAACGTGGGCCGGTCCTGGAGGCGCATCCAGGCCTCGGTGATGACCCCCAGGATGCCCTCGGAGCCGATGAAGAGGCGGTCCGGGCTCGGCCCGGCGCCCGAGCCCGGCAGCCGGCGCGTCTCCACCACGCCCGCGGGCGTGATCACGCGCAGTGACTCCACGAACTCGTCGATGTGGGTGTAGAGCGTCGCGTAGTGGCCGCCGGAGCGGGTCGCGATCCAGCCGCCGAGCGACGAGAACTCGAACGACTGCGGGAAATGGCGGAGCGTCAGCCCGTGCGGCCGGAGCTGCTCCTCGAGCGCGGGGCCGAGCACGCCGGCCTGGATGCGCGCCGCGCGCGAGGTGCGATCGACCTCGACGACGCGGTCGAGGCGCGCGAGATCCAGCGACACGGCGCCCGCGTAGCGCGCGCCGACGGCCGGCTCGACGCCGCCGACGACGCTCGAGCCGCCGCCGTAGGGGATGACCGCCGCGTTCGCTCCCGTGCACCAGTCGAGCACGGCGGTGACCTCCGCCTCCGTGTGCGGGAACGCGACCACGTCGGGTGGGTGCGCGAAGTCGCGACGCAGGGCGCGCACGACGTCGCGGAAGGACTTGCCGTAGGCGTGCCCGGCGCGGTCGAGGGGTGTGGTCGAGCACAGCGCGGCCAGCGCGCCGGGCGGGGCGAGGCGGGGCGCAGGCAGGCGGAGCTCTTCGAGGAGCGGCGGCGGCGTGATCGTCACCTCGCGGAGGCCGAAGCGCGCCGCCAGCGCCTGCGCGATCGCGCGCTGCTGCTCCGGGCTCGGGCCCGCACCCTCCCGACCCCAGCCCCAGAACCGACGCGGAGGCGGGGTGCTCACGGCCTAGGAGAGGCCTCTAGCGCCGGCCGCGTCCGGGCCCGGGGCCGCGGCCGCGGAAGAACGCGGGCTCGCCCGCTGCGGCGATGTTCTTCGGCAGCGGGGTAGGCGGCGGCCGGAAGAGCATCCGGTCGCGCGTCGACTTGATGCGCTGGCGCAGCGCTTCGCGCGCGTCGGCCTCGGCATCGGCGCGCAGGAGGAGGACCGCCGGGACCTCCATTGCCGCGCTCCGCCCGCGCTCGCTGAGCGCGATGCCGATGTTCGGGCTGTCGCTGCCCACCGCCTCGGTGAACGCGGCGTCGAGCCGGGTGGAGATGCGCTGCGCCAGCTCGCGCAGCAGCCGCTGCTGCGATTCGCCGATCTCCCGGAGACGCACCGGACGCCGCTCAGCGCCCGCGGCGGCCAGCGCCGCCGAAGCCGCCGCGTGGGCGTCCGCCGCCGCCGCCACCCGCGCCGCCCGTGCGCTCGCGCGCCTCGCTCACGTTCAGCTTGCGGCCCTGCAGCTCGTGGCCGTTCAGCTCGGCGATCGCCCGCTCGGCCTCGCTCGCCGAGCTCATCTCGACGAAGCCGAAGCCACGCGACCGTCCGGTGGCGCGGTCGGTGATCACCGACGCCGACTCGCAGGTCCCCGCCTGCGCGAAGAGCGCCTCGAGGTCCGCACTCGTCGTGTCGAAGGAAAGGTTGCCCACGAACAGCTTCTTGCCCATGTCTCACTCCCGGCCTCTCGGAGGCCGCTCACGTTCTTCTCGGTTGCCTGGGCGAGAAGCCGGTCGCCGCCATGCGACGGGCGGGATCACGCACAAACAAGGGAGGCGGGCCGTGTACCACCGATGTCCTCCCGGGGCAAGCCGCGGTTAGCGCAGGCTCCGCTTGCGGGCGCGCAGCCCGCGCCGGCTGCCGCCGCTGCGGCGGAACGGGCGGCCGTCGCCGCCGCTGAACCCCTCGAGATCGAAGACCTCCGGCGGTGGCGCGGCCACAGCGCTCGACGGGCGCGGCGCGCGCGGCGGCGGTTTGTCGTCGGCGTCGTTCACGCGCAGGCGTCGCCCGCGCAGCTCGAAGGCGTCGAAGCGCCGGATCGCGTCGGCGGCCCGCGCCGAGTCGGTGAACTGGGCGAACGCGAAGCCGCGTGGCCGGCCGGTGACCCGGTCCGTGCCCAGGCGCACGCGCACGCCGGGATCCACATCGAGGAGCACCGCGCGCAGCTCCTCCTCGGTGGTCTCGAAAGAGAGGTTGCCGATGAAGGTCGTGGACGAAATGGGGGCCTCCTTGGGGTCGATTTGCGTGACCGTAGCAGCTTGCCGGGCCTCGTGCTACCCCTGAAAACAAGCACACCCGGGCAACCGCCGCCTCGGGGGGATGCATCGGCCGCCCGGCGACGGGACGGGATTCGTTCACGGACGCTCAGGCGAGCTCCATGCTGAAGCGGATGTTCCCCTTGCGCATGCCCTCGAGGACGATGTCGACGCCGCCGCTGCGGATCATCCACTCCAGGCGATGGTCGCGGTACTCGCGCTTGAAGAGTCCCGACTCGATGAGCTGCGGGATCATCTCGAAGTCCTGCATGCTCTCGGCCGCGGCCGCGAAGGCGGCGGCGACGCTCGGCCGGGCGCGCACCCGCTCGAGCCAGACGGCGAGGCGCGTGCCCGCCGCAGGCGGGTGGCCAGCGTTGGCGATGCCCTGCACGTAAGGGACGACCGACAGGTCGCCCCACCCGAAGGCGGCGCCGTTGAACCACGGCCGGTCGGCGAGTTGTCCCTCGAGGTAGCGGTGCACGCCCGCTGCCTGCGCGGCGCCGCGGGCGAGGAGCTGCTCGGCGAGCGCGCCAGTGGCGCGCCTGAAGACGCGGATCTCCATCGCGGCCCAGCTGATCGGCTCGACGTAGGTGTCGCACAGCTCCTCCAGCATGCGCACGCGCGCGCGCTCGGCCGGCGCGGC
Source organism: Deltaproteobacteria bacterium (assembly GCA_005879795.1). Lineage (NCBI taxonomy): Bacteria > Pseudomonadati > Myxococcota > Myxococcia > Deltaproteobacteria bacterium. The sequence goes on along the minus strand of VBKJ01000043.1, from coordinate 8,830 downwards.
GGGGAGGAGCGGCGGCGCGGGCCAGCGATCCTCGACGTACTCGAGGATGATGGTCGAGTCGAAGACGCGTGTCTCGCCGTCGACCAGGGCGGGCACCTCGAGGCGCGGGCTGGCGGCCGCGAACGCGTCGTCGCGTCCGCTCATGAAGTCGGGGAGCCGGCATTCGAAGGCGACGCCCTTCTCGGCGAGCGCGATCTTCACCTTCTGCGCGTAGGGCGAGAGCGGATGCTCGTAGAGGAGAACCATGGCGAGCGATCAGAGCAGAGTCGGCTCGCGCCGCGCAAGGGCGGGGGTCGATCACGCCCTGCGCGGCTCCACCTCCACCGGCGTCGCCCCTCGACAAGGCCGGCGAAGACTGGCAAGGGACGGGCGCGGGAGAGGAGGACGCTGTGGCCATTCGCATCGAGACGCCCGAGGGCAACGACGCGCTCACCGAGTTCGTCCTCTTCCACGATCGGGTCTACGCCTCCCGCCCGGCGCGCTGGAGCGCATTCCTCCCGCTCGATCTCCCCATCCTCGCCGGCGAGAGCCCGTTCGTGGAGGGCCGCCGGGTGCGGCCGTTCGTGGCGCGTGCGGGCGGCGAGATCGTGGCGCGCGCGGCCGCCGTGGTCGACAGCCGCTACAACCGCCACTGGCGCGAGCGCCTGGGCCACATCGTGATGTTCGAGGCGCTCCCCGCGGCGCGCGAGGCGACCCGGCTCCTCCTCGACGCGGCCTGCGAGTGGCTCGCGGGCGAGGGGACCGAGGCGGCGCGCGCGGGCTTCGGCATGCTCGAGTTCCCGTTCGTGATCGATGCCTACGACGCGCTCCCGCCGCCCTTCGTGCGCCACAATCCGGCGTACTATCACTCACTCCTGAAGGACGCGGGCTTCGAGAGCGAGAAGGGCCTGGTCGACTACAAGATCCGGGTCCGCCCGGAGCTGGTGGCGCGCTGGGAGAGCGCGGGCGAGGCCGCGCGCCGGGCGGGCTACATGCTCGTTCCGCTGAAGGACGTGCCCGCGAGCCGGCGCGTGGCGGCGTTCACCGAACTGTGGGTCGACACCTTCAGGACTCACTGGGGCTTCACGCCCTTCTCGGAGGGCGAGGTCGCGCTCCTCGCCGAGTCGCTCGGGCCGCTCGGGATGCTCGACCTGTCGCTGATCGCATACGAGGGCGCGCGCTCCGTCGGCGTGCTCTGGGTGCTGCCGGAGCTCAGCAGCACCGCCGCGCTCGCGCCCGGCCATGCCCTCGCCGACGCGGAGAAGCTCAACTTCCTCGGCATCGGCGTGCGCGAGGTGGCGCGCGGGCGCGGCGTCAACACGGCGATGGCGGGCCACGCGTACCTGGAGCTGGTGCGGCGCGGCGCCCGCTATCTGAGCTACACGATCGTCCTCGACGACAACTGGCCGTCGCGCCGGACCGCCGCGAAGCTCGGCGCCGAGGTGTGCGCCAGCTACGTCGTCTACCGCCGCAACTTCCGGCGCTAGGAGTCCGGACGGCCTCCTAGTCTACGCGGCGCCGCCGGGTGCGAGGGCCTCGAGCGTCCCCCAGATCGCCGCCTCGTCGAAGAGGAAGGGCTGGATCATGGGCGTGGTGACGCCCGCCCCGACGAAGGCAGCGAGCCGCTCGCGGCAGCGCTCGGGCGTGCCGATGATGGCGAGGCGGTCCACCATGTCGTCGGTGACGGCGGCCACGTTGCGCGCCCGGTCCCTGGCGCGCCAGGCGGCGTCGAGGGCGCGTGCCTCTTCGGCGAAGCCGCACCAGGCCACGAAGCGGTTGTAGACCGAGGTCGCGAAGTAGGGCCCCATCATCTGACGGATGGCGTCCCGCGCCCGGGGTACGTCGTCGGTCACCAGCGTCTGGAAGCGCGCGACGACCTCGAGCTTCGCGGCGTCGCGGCCCGAGCGCGCGGCGCCCTTGCGTACGTGCGCCAGCATGCGCGGCACCGCCTCGACCGGCATGAAGTTCAGGATGACGCCGTCGGCGATCTCACCCGCCAGCTCCAGCATGGGCGGCATGAGGGCCGCGACGTAGATCGGCACGGGCTGGGGCGGCGGCGAGACGAGGCGGAAGTTCTGGGTGCGCACCGTCTTCCCGGCGAAGCTGACGCGCTCGCCGGCGAGCATCCGGCGCAGCACGGCGACGCTCTCGCGCATGCGCGCGAGCGGCCTCTCGAACGGCACGCCGCCCCAGGTGGCGACGATGGTCTCGCTCGAGACGCCGAGGCCCAGGACGAAGCGCCCCGGCGCGAGTTGCGCGACGGAGCCGGCGCCGGCGGCGTGCACGGGGAGCGCGCGGGTGTAGAGGGGGACGACCGCGGTGCCGATGCGAACGCCGCGCGTGACGCCGGCCGCCACCGCGGCGACCACGAAGGCGTCGGGCCCGGCGCCCGTGTCGGCGATCCACAGGCTCTCGTAGCCGAGGATCTCGGCGTGCTCGGCGACGCGGCGGCACATGTCGAGGTCGGGCGGGAGCGGAAGAGAGGCGCCGAGGCGGGCGATCCCGGATCCGCCCCTGCAGCCTTGCCGGGCGATGAGGTGGGGTGTAGCAGGAGAGAGCGCGCGCGCATGCGCAAGCGAGAGGCGACGCTCGAGGATCTCGCGCGCGAGCCCGGCAAGGCCGAGCTCGTGAACGGGCGGATCGTGCGCATGTCGCCGACGGGCGGGCTGCCGGGTTATGCGGGGCGGGAGATCGTGGTGAGCCTGCGCGAGTATTCGCGCCGGACCGGCACGGGTCACGCGATTCCCGACAACGTGGCCTTCACGGTAGCCTTGCCGCATCGCCGCTCGTTCGCGCCCGACGCCGCGTTCTACGTGGGCGAGCTTCGGATGGGCTTTCTCGAGGGCGCGCCGCGCTTCGCGGTGGAGGTCCGGAGCGAGAGCGACTACGGGCCAGCGGCCGAGCGCAGGCTCGCCCGCAAGCGGGCCGACTACTTCGCGGCCGGCACGCTCGTGGTATGGGACGTCGATCTCCTCGGCGCGAACGTGGTGCGCGTGTATCGCTCGCGCGCGCCGGAGCGCCCGACCGTCTGCCGGCGCGGCGAAGTCGCCGAGGCCGAGCCGGCGGTGCCGGGCTGGTCGATGCCGGTGGACGACCTCTTCCCCGACGCTACCACTTCTCGTACTGCACGGCCCGGCGCTCGTATCCGGCGCCGCGCAGCAGGTCGCGCAGTGCCGGCACGATCGCGCCCACGCCGCAGATGAAGAAGCGACGGCCGCGGTCGGCGTCGCCGTCGACCCAGCGGCGCGCGATCTCGTCGCGCAGCCGCGCGCTCGGCACGTGCTCGAAGCGGAAGCCCGTGTGCTCCCGGGCCATGGCCTCCAGCTCGGCGCGGTAGAGCAGCCGCTCCGGGCCCGCGGCGCCATAGAGGAGGTGCAGCGGATGCCGCGTCGCGGTCGCCACCGCCCGGCGCAGCATCGGCCGGATCGGCGCGATCGCGGTCCCGTCGGCGACGAAGATCGCCTCCGCCTCCGGCGCGCGGTCGAGGACGAACGTCCCCCACGGCCCGGTGAAGCGCACCTCGGCGCCCGCGGGCAGCCCGAGCAGATAGGGTGAGCCGAGCCCGCCCGGCACGAGGTTGAGGCAGATCTCGAGGTCGTCCTCCTCGGGGCTCGAGGCGATCGAGTACGGCCGGATGAGCGTCTCGCCGCCCACCGGCAGGAGGCACGAGATGAACTGCCCCGGCCGGAACGCGATCCGCGGCCCGCGCAGGAAGAGCGAGCGCGTGTCGGGCGCGTGCTCGACGATGCGCGCGACGCGCGCCGCGTGCTCAACCGCCATGCTCCGACACGATCTGGTTGATGGTGTAGCGGGGGATGACGACCACGATCTCGGCGTCGGGATCCTCCACCACCGCCTGGCAGCCGAGGCGGGAGGTGGGGGTGAGCCCCGGGGCCTTGTCGAGCAGGTCGTCCTCACTCTCGTCGGACGCGGAGAGCGTGTCGCCGCCGCCCTTCACGATCACGTGGCACGTGGTGCAGGCGCAGTTCCCGCCGCAGGCATGCTCGAGGTGGATGCCGTGCCCGAGCAGCACGTCGAGGATCGAGCCCGCCTTCCCGTCGTGCTGGAAGGGCGCCCGGGCCGGGTCGAACTCGATCACCCGCTCGGGGTCGCCGTTCTCGAAGATGACACGAATCCTCGCCACGGAGGGCAACGTAGCATCCGACGTGCGCAGGCGCGACTCTGGCGCCGCCCGCGGCCTCGGGTGTAAACGCGCGCCATGGCGATCCACTACGTGAAGGACGGGCACATCGTCACCATCACCATCGACCGCCCCGAGCAGCGGAACTCGCTCGACCTCGAGCACTTCGGCCAGCTCGCCGACTGCTGGGTCCGCTTCCGGGACGACGCCGCCGCCTACGTCGCCATCCTGACCGGCGTGGGCGACGTGTACTGCGTGGGCGCGGATCTGAAGAGCTTCATCCCGATCGTCACTGAGCGCGCCGACAAGCTCCGGGAGGGCGAGTCGAAGCTGCCCCAGGAGGGCTCCCGGTACACCATGGCGCACTCGCTGGTGGCCGTCCTGCGCGACGGGGCCACGCTTCCCGACGGCAGCGAGTTCACGCTCTACAAACCGGTCATCGCGGCCATCAACGGCATCTGCGCGGCGGGCGGCCTCGAGATGATGTGGAACACCGATCTCCGCGTGTGCGCCGACACGGCGTGGTTCCAGCTCGCCGAGCCGCGCCGCGGCCTCTTCCCGGGCGGCGGCTCCACGGTGCAGAGCGTCCGCCAGCTCACCTGGTGCCACGCCATGGAGGTCGTGCTGCTCGCCGACCGCATCAGCGCCGAGCGCGCCGCCGAGATGGGACTGGTGAACCGGGTCGTGCCGCGCGACCGCGTGATGGCCGAGGCGCGCAAGCTGGCCGAGACGATCTGTCTGAACGGCCCGCTCGCCGTGCGCGCGTGCAAGCGCTCGGCCAAGGAGAGCACCTTCCTCCCGCTCAAGGAGGCGCTCGCCAACGAAATGACCTACTCGGCGAGCGTCTTCATGAGCGAGGACGCGAAGGAGGGCATCCGGGCGTTCAAGGAGAAGCGGCCGCCGGTCTGGCGGGGGCGGTGACGGCGGCTACAGGTCGGCGAGCCGCCGGAGCTTCTCTTTCACCTCGGCGAGCAGGCTCGGCGGGAGATGCCCGAGGCGTTTCTTCAGGCGCCGATTGTCGATGGCGCGCACCTGATCGATCATGATCTCGCAGTCGCTCGCATTCTCGGCCATGCCTCTCGGCAGGAACACGCGGAGGAGGCTCTCACCCGCGAGTCGCGACGTGCAGGGCAGCACCAGTGTGGAGGGATGTCCGACCGCGTTCAGGAGATCCGTCTGGATCACGAGCACGGGGCGGGTCTTGCCGGGCTCGGTGCCCCGCCGCGGGTTCAGGTCGGCGACGTAGAGCCCGCCGTGCTCGACGGGCGTGCTCAGTCGAGCCCCTCGCTGGCCAGGTGATCGAGGTCACGGAGCTCGGCCCTGGTCGCGGCCCGCGTCGCAAGGGACGCCTTGCGATACGCCTCCTTGAGCGCCGCCCGGTCGGTCGTCTGCTGGAGTAGCAGCAGCCCCTTGCGCACGACCTCCACGTTGCTCCTGAGTCGCAGGCGTGCCTTTAGTGACTTGACCAGCCGAAACTCCTGGGCCGGGAGCGTGATACTCGACTTGGTATTGGCCCTCATACCTTCGACATACCGATGCGCGCGCGCGAGCGCAAACTGTGCGGCGGGATCACCCGAACCGCCCCAGGTCGACGCGGCCGCGCTTCGCCAGCAGCGGCGCCCACAGGTCCCCCCGCTGCCGCACGCGCGCCGGCACGTTGTCGATGCGGAAGTCGTCGATCGCGATGCCGCGCTCGACCTCGGGCCACGTGACCGGCGTCGAGGCGGCGGCGCGCGGCGTCGGGCGCACCGAGTAGACCGAGGCGAGCGTGCGCCCCCACGCGTTCTGGTTGTAGTCGACCAGCACGCGGGCGCGCGGGCGCCGCGCCATGCTGTACTCAGCCGTGATGAGCGCGGGGTGGTGCCGCGCGAGCGCGACGGAGATCGTCCTGGCGGCCGTCCACACCTCCTTCTGCGTCGGGCCGCGGACGATGGGCACGTAGACGTGTATGCCGCGCGAGCCGGTCGTCTTCGGGTAGCTCGGCAGGCCGAGGTCGGTGAGCGTGGCGTGGAGGACGAGCGCCGTCTCTCGCACCTGGGCGAAGGTGGCGCCCTGGGTGGGGTCGAGGTCGAAGTGCAGGTAGTCCGGGCGATCCACGTCGTCGCAGCGTGCGTACCACTGGTTCAGGTCGATGCAGCCCAGGTTCACGACCCAGAGGAGCGAGGCCAGGTCCTGGATCATGGGGAAGTCGATCACGTTGCCCGAAGCGTGCTCGATCGCGCAGGTGGCGATCCAGTCGGGCCGGGGCGTCGGGGCGCGCTTCATGAAGAACGACTTGCCGCCCGCGCCGTCCGGGTAGCGCCGCATCACCATGGCGCGGTCGCGAAGGTGGGGCAGGAGAACGGGGGCGACGTCGACGTAGTAGCGGATGAGGTCGCCCTTGGTGATGCCGAGCGCCGGCCAGAAGGGCTTCTTCAAGTGGGTGAGCTTCACCCGGCGGTCGTCGAGCGCGACCACCACCTCGTCCTGGTCGCGGGGGATGAGCCGGCCGCTCGGCCAGCGCGCGGGGGTGCGTGGGGGGCGGCGCGGGCCGCGGACGGTCGCGGGGTGGTGGTCGGTGGTGGCTCTGGGCATCGCGCTCGGGGAACTCAAAGCACAGCGGCCCCGGCCCTGGCGAGCCGCGTGGCGGGCATGCTAGCGGAGCGCCATGCCGACCCGCCAAGAGGCGACCCTGCTCTTCGAGCGGCGCCGCGACGCCTGGCTGCGGGGCGACCTGGACGCCTACCTCGCGCTCTGGGCCGAGGACATGACCTTCCAGTCGCCGCTGCACGCCGAGCCCCTGCGCGGGCGCGCCGCCTTTGCGGACCTCGTGCGCCGGTCCTTCGTCTTCTCCCGCCCGCTCGCCTTCGACTTCACGCACATCGCGGTCGCGGGCGACATGGTGCTCGCCGAGTGGCGCATCGCGGTCGAGCGCCGCGACGGCGGGCGACGCATCGAGTGGTGGGGGATGAGCGTCGCCGAGGTGCAGGGCGGCCGCATCCGGCGCTGGCGCGAGTACTGGAACCCGGCCGACGTGACGTGAGCTTCGCGGCGCTCTTCGGCCGGTCCCCGAGCGTCACGGCCGACGCGCCGGGGCGGGTCAACTTGATCGGCGAGCACACGGACTACAACCGGGGCTTCGTGCTCCCCACGCCGATCCCGCAGCGCACGGTGGCCGAGCTCGCGCCGCACGCCAACGAGCGCGTGCGCGCGGCGAGCGACACGCTGGCCGGTGGCGTCGAGGAGTACGCGCTCGGGGCGGAGGCGCGGGGGCGCGGCTGGCTCGACTACGTGCAGGGGCTCACGTGGGCGCTCCGGGCCGACGGCGCGCTGATCCTCGGCTTCGATCTCCGCCTCGCATCCACCGTGCCGATCGGGGCGGGTCTCGCCTCCAGCGCCGCGCTCGAGGTGGCGGTGCTGCGCGCCCTGCGCGCGGCGTTTCGCCTGCCGCTCGACGACGTGGAGCTCGCGCTCCTCGGGCAGCGGGCCGAGAACGAGTTCGTGGGCGCGCGCGTCGGTGTGATGGACCAGATGGCGGCGAGCCTGGGCGCCGAGGGGACAGCGCTCCTGGTCGACACCAGGAGCCTGGCGCACCGGCGCGTCCCGCTGCCCGCGGGCGCGGAGCTGGTGGTGATCGACTCGGGGGTCGCGCACAGCAATCGCGCGGGCGGCTACAACGCGCGCCGGGCCGAGTGCGAGCGCGCCTGCGTGCTCCTCGGCGTGGCGGCGCTCCGCGAGCTCGGCGTCGACGACCTGCCGCGGCTCGCCGGGCTCCCCGACCCGCTCGCGCGCCGCGTCCGCCACGTCGTGGGCGAGAACGAGCGCGTCCTGGCGGCGGTCGCCGCGCTGGAGACGGGTGACGTCGCCCGCCTGGGCGCCCTGCTCGACGCCTCTCATGCCTCGCTGCGCGACGACTACGAGGTCTCGACGCCGGAGATCGACCTGCTGGTCGAGGCTGCCCGTGCCGAGCCGGACGTGCTCGGCGCGCGGCTCACGGGCGGCGGCTTCGGGGGCGCGGTGGTCGTGCTGACACGCGCCGGCCGCGGTGCGACGGTGGGCGCGCGCATCACGCGTCGCCTGGCCGGCCGGACGGAGCGGCCGGCGACGGTGCTCTTCTCGGTCCGGAGCTAGGGCACCGTCCGGACGCAATTCGCCCCCGGCCGGGTTCCATGGCGGCGGCTCGTGTGCTAGACGACCCGCGGGGCATGGGGCGGGGCGCTTCCGCTCCCTCGACGGACGGAGCCGGGTGATGGGCAGGGTGATCGCGGAGAGCGGGATGCGCAAGTTGGGCAAGGGTCTTGAGGCGCTCCTTCCGGGGCCCACGCCCGCCGTGGCGCCGAGCGAGCTTGGGGTGCCGGTCCACGAGATCGTGCCCAACCCCGAGCAGCCGCGGCGCCACTTCGAGGACGAGGCGCTCGACCTGCTCGCCGACTCGATCCGCCGCCACGGGCTGCTCCAGCCGCTGGTCGTGCGCCGCATCGCGGGCCGCTACGAGCTGATCGCCGGGGAGCGGCGGCTGCGGGCGGCGCGGCGCGCCGGGCTCGAGCGGGTGCCGGTGATCGTGCGCGAGGCGCGGGCCGAGGACCGGCTGGAGCTGGCGCTGATCGAGAACGTGCAGCGCGAGAACCTGACCCCGCTGGAGGAGGCGGAGGCGTACCGCCACCTGATCGACGCGCACGGGCTCACGCAGGAGAAGATCGCGGCGCGGGTGGGGAAGAGCCGGCCGGCGAT
>VBKJ01000042.1 GCA_005879795.1 Deltaproteobacteria bacterium | reverse complement strand
CGCGGCGCTCCTCCTCGGTCGATCGCTCCGCGACGCCGCACGAACGACCCTCGCCTGGCTCCTCGCTCGCGACGGGGCCCCCGCCGAACGGGATCGCGCCGCGGGTGTCAAGGGACGACGGGGGGTCGACTAGGCGCGAGCGGTGGAACGAACCGTGTCATCGATCACGCGGCGACAGCAGCCCGGATGCCCGCGCGGCTTGCTCCGCTGCCCTGGCGCGCTCTCGGACCCTCCCCGCGTGATGACGCGGACTCGGCGCAGCTCCCCAGGAGGGGAGCAGGCTGGATACGAGGCGCAGTAGTTCTCGGCAGACCACGACGCCAGCGCCCAGCGCCGTGACGCCGACGACGACGGGCGCCCTCACAGCAGCAGCGGCGAGCCGGACCACGAGATCGCGCAGCGCTTGCGCATCGGTCGTGCTCGGTAGCCGGGGCATGGCGCGTGGCAGGATGGCATGGCGAGCCGCCCTTGGCGAATCGCGATCTGTCCTGGCGGACGGAGGGCGAACGGGCGTAACGAGACGCACACGGCCGCGACGAGCTTCGCCACGGAGGGCGCTCCGTGCCCCCCACATCGCACGAATGTGACGATTTTGTTGCGCTGCCCGCGTTGACTCGACAGCTCAGCTTGCTAGCATGGCGTACATGTCGCTCTCGTGGTGGATGTGGCTGGGGGTAGCTGCCGTCCTCGTCGCGGCGGTGGGTGGGTTTCACTGGACGTTGCTCGATTTCCTGCTGGATCGGGGCGGCGCGGGGGCCGACTCGCGGCGGGATCCCGAGTCCGAGCCTCCCGGCAGGGCCGCGATGCCGCAGAGCTGAAGAAGCGCGGACCGTCGACGACGCACGGCGAGGCCGAGGTCTCTTACGTGGTCGCGGCCGCTTTTGGTCGGGCGCGGAAAAGCGCGCGGTCCAATCGCGAACATCCCGTTCGCGCGGGCCGGCGAAGCCGCACCGCCTTCACTCCGTCACCGAGGAGATGCACATCCTGGCCTTCTTCGCGCCGGCCGAGGGCACGGCGCAGGCGACATGAGCCGCCCTCCCGCGGTGAGCAGCCATCCGGGCGAGTGGCTGCAGGAGAACGGGAGCGTCCCCGGCGGGATTTGAACCCACGTTACCGGCGTGAACGACCGCCCGAGGACGACGGGTAGACGCGGTCGGTTGGCTGAAAATACCCCGTCCACGCGGGTTTTCGCGGCGTCGGGCTTCGCGCCGCGGTTTTTGGCGCGGGCTTGCGCCTTAGTGACGGCCGAACAGCCAACACAGCCACCAGTTTCGCGGTTCGATAGGGCAGGGCGCCTCGTCTGGCCTGCTCTCTTTCGGCGTGCCCAGAACACGACGATGCCGCCACTATCGAACGTGCCAGCATCGTGCGTGGGATGCGGGTTGCAGGGCAACCTTGCGCCTCCGCACGACGCGCCGTGCCTTGCTTGTTCCCGCTGAGTCGAGAGATGAGTGACGACAGGGAGCGGGATTCGTGCGGCGTGCGCCAGTACGGTTGTTTGCCAAGAGGGACGAGACAGGCCGTCTCCTGCGATGCTGGTGCTGCCGCGACACCTGGCCGTGCCCACCCTGCGAGGTTGAGCCGCCGTGCCGGTGTGGTTCATGCCTAGCGCACTGCCGCTGCGACGGCGAGACAGACAGTCACCGCGTAGCTCACGAAGCCCGCCGGGAGCAACGCCAGCGCGACGGGCAGGACCCACTGCGTCGCTCGGACGGCCATGGGGTACCTTCTGGCCTGCGCGCACGGTAGCGTCACGCGTGGCCACCCGCGGGGTTCTCGTCTCACGCTCAAGCGCGACGCTTCGCACGCCCTGTTCCGCAAGCTGCGCCGCGCTCTGTGCCGATTTCCACTCTTGCTCGCCGACCCGTGAGTAGACCGGCTACGAGGGGCCACTACTCCGAACGTCGAGCGCGCACCACGGCGCGGAGCAGTTCTGTACCGATCCGGTAGCCGAGCACGCAGAGGAGCGCGTCGCGCACCGAAACCACGTCGAGCGCGTGCTTGCACTCGGCGAGCGTCACGTGCTCGAGCTGGCTCAGGACCGTCCACGCGGTCAGGACGGAGTAGCCGAGGAGTGCGAGCAGCCCGAGGACGGCCGCCGCCCGGACCGCCTCGCGCAGCAGTTTGCCGGTCGTGCCGGCGAGCGGCAAGCCGAAAGTGGTGGTCGTCTCCCACAGGGGCATGGTGTCCAGTGCAACGGCGATGCCAGCAGCGGGCGCCGCACCCGCCGTGGACGCTCGGCCACGGGCGGCAAACGAATGACGGGTCAGTCCCGATGCGAGCAGCGCCGTGGCGCCGTTAGGGTGCCGATTCACCCCAAGCAAGCTCGCCCGGGCGGTGGCGCGCGGCGTGCCTATTCTCGGGTCGCGGTGTGATCGCTCCATCCGACGCGCGGATCGACGTTCAGCGGGAGGGACAGGAGGTCAGCAGGAGGCCGACGGCTCTCCCGCCCATGACGCCGACGATCCCGTACACGAGGGGGGCCGGGGGGTCGCTCCGAGCGTAGACGACGGCGCGCGCGGGTCGTGCCATGGCCTGCACGACCGCGCCGAGCGGGACGAAGGCTGCGCCGTGGCCGAGCGTCCCCTGGATGAAGAGCTTTTCGAACACCCGAGCGCCGTAGCTGGCGCGGAGCTGAAAGCCTGCATCGCTCGTGTTCGCCAGCACGGCGGCCGTCTCTTGGCCGACGGCGAGCGCGTCGTCAAGCGTAGCGGCGGGGACACCGGGCAACGTCGCCGCGCAGAGCGGGCTCTCGTGCACGGTCGCCTCGACCGCCTGGACCGCTGCGACCGTGGCGGCGAGCTGGTCACGGTCCGGCAGGGGGCAAACCCGCGGCGTGCGACGCCGGCAGTCGCCCACTACGAGTCGCCGGCAGCTTCTCTGCTCGCCCCCGTCGACGCCGCCGCGCGCGAGCACGCACTGCGCGATCCGGTAGCCGCAGCGGAGCCCACAGGAGGCGCGGCGCGCCGTCGCGGCCGTCTCGGTGACCAGACAGCCGAGGACAGCGATCCCGATCAGTGATGGGAGATGGCGAGCGTTCATGTCGCATCACATCATATGGTGGCAATTCGAACCCCGGTCAAAGACCCGATCTCTCAAGGGCCACATCGGCGCCTAGCGCGAGCCCGACGCACCACAACCGGCACCGGCACACTCCAAAACGTGCCCCGGAAGACTCGAGGGCGCGAAAGGACAGAGCGTCCCCGGCGGGATTCGAACCCACGTTACCGGCGTGAAAGGCCGGTGTCCTAGGCCAGGCTAGACGACGGGGACAGAGAGAAGTCGCGCAGTTAGCAGGGGAGGGCGGCGCGGCGCAAGCTGCACTGTCCCCCCTTGTCTCCCGATTTCCGGGAAGTCGGCGGGAACGGACGGCAACCCGCTGCCACGCTCATGCACTCTGGCCTGCCTTCCGCTTGTCAGCCAGCCGAACGACAGTCCCTCGCTTCCGAGCCGCCGCGATGCGACCTCGGAGCGCGTCCAAGTTGCCCAGGTTGTACCGGCGCGCCACCTCCGCCGTCTTCCAGCCCCCGACCGCCATCACGTCCTCGATGGTGCAGCCGGCCGCCGCAAGGTCGGTCGCGGCCGTGTTCCGCGTGCAGTGCCACACGAGGCCACCGCCCTTCCGACCGGCCGGGATATTGGCCGCCGCGCACGCCTTCTGGAACGCCACAGTGGAGATTGCCGAGACAGGCATAGCTCCGCGACATGGTGTGCGGGTCGCGGCCCGGCCGGCAGTCCCGACCGTGGCAGAGATACGGGCAGCATGGCCGCGCGTTCGCGAGCGCCCGTTTCACGCCCGCCGCGGAGGTGGCGCGGGCGTACAAGAGTCTCTCGCGCGTCGAGCGGACCTTCCGCGAGCAGAAATCGACGCTGGAGATCCGCCCCCTCTATCACCACCGCGATGATACGAGCATCGGCCACATCGTCGCGTGCTTTCTCGCACTGCGCTTGGAGGTGGACCTGCAGCGGCGCCTGGACGCGCGCGGCGTGAACGTCGCGTGGCCCGACTTGATGCGCGACCTGGCCCAGGTGCAGGCGGTGACGGTCACGCTGGACGGGCAGCGCACCGCCTGCGGACCGACCTCACCGGGAGCGCGCATCATGCGTCCGCCGCCGCCGGCGTGCGGCCGCCCGCCCCGGTGACCGCGCTCTGCCAGGAAGACCCGCTGCCGGAGGCGACCCCGGCGGCGGTCGCCATGTCGACCTTGATCGGGGCGTCATCGAATGGCCGGCCGCGTTGTGCAAGGCACGCGAGCCCCACACTCTCCCGCTGGAGGGCGAAGGGCTCACCATCGGGTGCGCAGGACGAACTTCCCGTCGAGTCGCGCATCGGCCCCGAGCGCGGCGGGGTTGATCCTCCTTGCCCTACTTGTTGTGGATCTGAATGTTGCCCCCGATCAAAGTCGTGGGCCCGTTCAAGTAGGTCGTGGTCATGATGCCGAATTTGTCCGCAGTCCCAGGCTCGCCGCAATCGTCGGCGTTGACGGTGAAGGGCTCGGTGGTCGTGCCGGTCGACCGGATGACCGCGGCCAAGCCGGTGAACGTGGCGTGCGTCATCGGGCCGCAGGTGCCGGTGGTGACGGACAGAAAGTTATACGATTGGACCTTGATCCGTACGTCCATCGGATGGTCGTCGTACTCCAGGTTCCCTGTCGGCGGCGAGCCAGGCTCGATCACGAAGCCGAAGGTGGCCTGGGCCGTCGGATCGGCTAGGCTCAGGCTGGGAACCAGAGCCGGCGGCGAAAGGAGATCCCCGAGGGGGGAGAAGATGGGGATCTGCCCGCCGCATCCCGGGATCTGCCCGCCGGCGGTCACCTCGCGCTGGACCAGGGGCCCCGCCTGGGCCGTGGAGAATAGGTCCAAGGCCATTACTGCCAGAGCGACAATCACGAAACTTCCGTGTCTCATGTAGACTCTCCTTTCCCTGCCTATGTTTCCCTTTCCCCTCGTCTTTTATCCTCGCAGTGCTAGCGGCACCGCATCCCCCGCTCCCTTTCGTGCCCGCGTCGCGCGGATGCCATCTTCGGCGTGATGACTACCACCTCCCTTCCGAACCGCGACGCTCGTTCTGTTTCCCTACTCTGTGGGACACGCCCACCCGCTCGATGCTCGCCGCGCTGGTGGTCACCAGGGTAAGACCGACTCCCAGACAGGCACGCGTTGCTTCGTCTTGAGTGCCGTACTGCGTGGGCTCTTCCGGGCCGCTCGCGGCGAGCGGAGGACGAACACTCTCGGGCAGCGACGGAGCAACTAGCCTTCCTCGGATTGATGCATCGTTACGCCCTCGTGGCAGACCTTTGAAGCCGAGTTGCTGCTAGATCGCTCTCTAAATCAAGGTACGGGCTGGAAATTACGCGGTGAGCCGACTGTCATCAAAAAGGGGACGATTCCCTTCTGTCTAGGGGAGAAGAGGCCCGCACTTCGGGTGACATCGGTCGCGGGCGCGGTGTCGTCCCGGCGGTCGCGTTGGCCGGGTTTTCAGCTGTCGATCATTGGCCGATTTGGGTGTCGACCGAGGGAACGACGTAGCGCACATTGGGAGGTCTGGCACCCCCGGCTCCCGCCGGCGCCTGAGCCCCCACCAGAAGGGGTCCAACTGCCGCGCCGCCACGTTCGAGAGGTACGCATAGCGAATCTTCTGCCCCTCGTCCGCGAAGTGAACAACGCGGAACGGGCACGGGATCCCAGCGCCTCCGCGATCTCATAACGGACGTGCCCGTTGACGATGTTCCCTTCTCGTCGACCACCACCGGTTCGATCTGCTAGTCGCGCTCGATGGTCGCCTTGAGCGCCGCCCGCTCTGGCGGCGTGTGGGGCGGCATCACCTGATACTTGTTTCCGGGGCGAATCGTTACGGCGCCGTTCCGGCCGTCGTCGGTCGGCGCCTTCTCGCCCTTGCGCCGGCTCATGACCGGGCCTTGCCGTACTCGTGTTGGAGGTAGTCCTTGGGAGCGATCATGATGGCGTCCCGTTCGCGGCAGACGGGGCGCTCGCTCAGGCTTTCAGCTCTCGGGCGACCACCCGACTCGCCCCGCGCGCCCGGTCGGCTGGCGGAAGCCCGGCAGGGTGTTGCCGTGCTTCCTGAGGTCAGGGCGCCGCCCCTGTGCACCGCAACTCAGCTCAAACCAAGCTTGACGCGGGGCCGGCGCGCACCGACAATGCGCGCCCCCGAGTGCGCGTCCTCTTCGTCAACGCGAACCGCAGCCAGAGCTTCGGCGGCGTCGAGCGCTGGATGATCGACGCGGCCTCCGGGCTCGCGGCGCGCGGTCATCACGCGGCGCTCCTCGGGCGTCCGCGCACGCCGTGGCTCGACGGGGCGGCGGGCGCCGGGCTCCGCGTGCTCCCCGACATCCGCGGCGCGTGGGCGCAGCGGGTGTTCCGCGTCGGCACGGCGATGCGCGCCGAGGCGGCTGACGTCGTGGTCGTCAAGGGCAAGAAGGCGGCGCGCATGGCCGCCTTCGGGCGCGCCACCGGCGCGCGCGGCCGCGTCGCCTTCTTCCTGGGCGCGACCCACGAGCTCGACCGGGCGCGCTGGGTCGATCGCTTCACCTGGCGGACGGTCGACGCCGGTATCGTCGTCGCGCACGGAGCGGCGCGCTGGTACGCGGCGGAGGGCTTCGGGCCGCCCGGGAAGATGCACGTCCTCTGGAAGGGCGTGGACCTGGCGCGCTTCGATCGGGCGCGCGCGGAGGCGGCCCGCAAGCGCGCCGAGCTCCGCCTCGCGCCGGGCGAGCTCGCCGTCGGCACGGTCGGGCGCCTCGCCTGGCAGAAGGGCATCGCCGACCTGCTCGAGGCCGTCCGCCGGCTGCGGCCGCACCTGCCCCGGGCGCGCTTCTTCGTGGCCGGCGGTGGCCGTGATGCGGAGGCCGTCGCCGTGGCCGCGGCGGCGCCCGACCTGGGCGGCGCGGTCACGCTCCTCGGGCCGCGCGACGACGTGCCCGAGCTGCTCGCCGCCATGGACGTCGTGGTGCAGAGCTCGCGGCGCGAGGCGATGGCGCAGACCACGCTCGAGGCGATGGCGGTCGGTCGCCCCGTCGTCTCGACCGCCACCGTCGGCGCCGACGAGGCGATCGAGGACGGCGCGAGCGGTCTCCTCGTGCCGGTGGGCGACGCGGCGGCGCTCGCCCGCGGCATCGTCGCCCTGGCGCGGGATCCGGTGCGGCGGGCGGCGCTCGGCGACGCCGCCCGCGCACGCATCGCCGAGCACTTCACGAGCGCGCGCATGCTCGACCGCTGCGAGGCGATCTTGCAGGCGATCCACACGGCGTCCTAGAAGCGGGCCCGTGCACCTTCGCTTCAGCCCGGCCGAGGAGGCCTTCCGCGCCGAGGCGCGTGCCTGGCTCGAGGCCAACGTGCCGCGCGCGCCGCGGCCGGCGGAGCTCCGCGCCCGCGCCGCGGACGACCGGGCCTGGCAGCGGCGGCTGCACGAGGCGGGCTGGGCCGGCATCGCGTGGCCGCGCGAGCACGGCGGGCGCGGCGCGACGCTCATGGAGCAGCTCGTCTGGTGCGAGGAGTACGCGCGCGCCGGTGCGCCGGACATCTCGACGCTCTTCGTCGGGCTCAACCACGCCGGCCCGACGCTCATCGCGTGCGGCAGCGAGGAGCAGAAGGCGGCGCATCTGCCGCGCATCCTGCGTGGCGAGGCGATCTGGTGCCAGGGCTTCTCGGAACCGAACGCGGGCTCCGACCTCGCGGGCCTCCAGACGCGCGCCGTCGTCGAGGGCGACTCTCTCGTCGTCACCGGGCAGAAGGTGTGGACCAGCTTCGCACAGGTGGCGCAGTTCAAGGAGCTCCTCGTGCGCACCGACGCCGGGGCGCCACGCCACCGCGGCATCTCCTGGGTCATCTGCCCGATGGACGCGCCGGGCATCGAGATCCGCCCCATCACCACCCTCACCGGCGAGAGCGACTTCTGCGAGGTCTTCTACGACCGCGTGAGGATCCCGCTCCGCAACGTGGTGGGCCAGCTGAACGACGGCTGGCGGGTGGCGATGGCGACCCTCAGCTTCGAGCGCGGTACGGCCTTCCTCGCCGAGCAGGTGCGCCTGTCGCGCCGGGTCGACGAGCTGGTCGGGCTGGCGCAGACCACGCCCGGCCCACGCGGGCGGCGCCGCGCCATCGACGACGACGAGATCGCACGCCGTCTCGCCCGCGCGCGCGCCGAGGTGGACGCGCTCCGCGCCATGACCTACCGGAGCGTGAGCCTGGCGGCGCGCACGGGCGTCCCCGGCGCGGAGGCGTCGATGATCCGCCTGTTCTTCTCGGAGCTGGTGCAGCGGATCGACCTCCTCGCCATGGACGTCCAGGGTGCGCCCGCCGTCGAGGCGCCGGCCTCGCACTGGACGGAGCTCTACCTGGCCGGGCTCTCGCAGACGATCGGAGGCGGGACGAAGGACATCCAGCGCAACATCATCGGCGAGCGCGGGCTGGGACTTCCGCGGTGAGCCGATGGATCTGACGCTCGGGCCCGAGGAGACGGCGGTCCGCGATGCCATTCGCGGCGTGCTCGCGGAGCGTCTCCCCCTGGCAAGCGTGCGCGCGGTCGCGGGCGCGGAGCCCGGCATCGACGAGGCGCTCTGGCGTGAGGCGGGCGGTCTGGGCTGGTTCGGCCTCGGGCTGCCCGAGGCCGTGGGCGGGGCGGGCTACGGCGCGGCGGAGGAGATGCTGCTCTTCATCGAGCTCGGCCGCGCGCTGACACCCGGGCCCTGGCTCGCGACGGTGCTCGCGGCGCACGCGCTCGCCGCGACGCCCGGGCTCGTGGAGGCGCACCGGGCCGTGCTCGCCGGGACGCTTCGCATCGCGCTCGTCGACGATCCGGCGGACGCGCTCGCGGACGGCGCGCGTCTCACGGGCGTCGCGCGCGGCGTGCCGGACGCAGGCGCGGCCGGGGGGTACCTCGTGCTCGGCGGCGGGACGATCCGCTATCTCCCCGCCGCCACGCACGGCCTCGCGCTCGAGCGGGGGCCCAGCATCGATCCGACGCGCCGCCTGGGCGACGTGCGCTTCGATGGGGTGGCCGGCGCCCCGCTGGCCGGCGACGCGGCGGCGCTGCGCACGCTGGCGACCCTGCTCGCCGCCGGCGAGGCGGTCGGCGTGGCCGAGCGCGCGCTCGAGGACTCGGTCGAGTACGCGAAGGTGCGGCAGCAGTTCGGCCGGCCAATCGGGTCCTTCCAGGCGGTGAAGCACCGGTGCGCCGACATGGCGGTGCGCGCCGAGGTGGCGCGCTCGCTCACCACCTTCGCGGCGGTCGCCCTCGCGGAGGGCGAGACGGCCACGCCCCGCCTCGTCGCCGCCGCCAAGGCGCTCGCGACCGATGCCGCGCTCGCCAACGCGGCCGACAACGTCCAGAACCACGGCGGCATGGGCTTCACGTGGGAGGCGGACGCACACCTATATCTCAAGCGCGCCTGGCTCCTCGAGCACGTCCTCGGGACGCGGGCGGCGCACCTGGACGCGCTCGCCGTCCCCTGGCGGGCGGAGTGAATGCTTCCCGGGACTGCGGCCGAGGCGCTGGTCGAGCCTGGCCCCGTGCGCCGCCTCCGCGCCGGCTTCCCCGCGCTCCGCCATCGCAACTTCCGTCTCTTCGTGGTCGGGCAGGGCATCTCGCTCGTCGGCTATTGGATGCAGAGCGTGGCGCAGGGCTGGCTCGTCTACCGCCTCGAGGGCCGGCCGCTCGACCTCGGCAAGGTGGCCTTCGCGGGCTACCTGCCGATCCTCTGCCTCGCGCCCTTCGCCGGCGTGGTCGCCGATCGCCTGCCGCGCCGCGGGGTGCTCCTGGTGACGCAGTCGCTGCTCGGGCTCCTTGCGCTCGGCCTCGGCGTGCTGGTGTGGACGGGCGCCGTCACCGTGCCGCTCGTCGTTCTCTACGCGGGGGGCGTCGGGCTGGTGAGCGCGCTCGACGTGCCGACCCGGCAGTCGTTCCTGGTGGAGATGACGAGCGCCGAGGACCTCCCCAACGCGATCGCGCTCAACTCCTCCATCTTCAACGGCGCGCGTCTGGTGGGGCCGGCGCTGGCGGGGGCGCTGGTCGCGGCGCTCGGTGAGGCGCCGTGCTTTTTTCTGAACGCCGCGAGCTACGTCGCGGTCCTGGTGGCCCTCGCGCTCATGCGGCTCCAGCCGAGCGAGCGACCGCGGACGGCCCAGGCGCTCGGCGCGGGTTTCGTCTCCGGCCTCCGCTACGTGTGGGGCGCGCCCGCGATCCGCAACTTGCTCCTCCTGCTCGGCGTCGTGTCCGGGCTCGGCGTCCAGTACAACCTGCTGATGCCGGTGTTCGCGCGCACGGTGCTCGAGACCAACGCGTTCGGCTACGGGCTCCTCCACACGGCGGGCGGCATCGGTGCGATCGCCGCCGCGCTCCAGCTGGCCGCGCGCCGCTACTCCCGCGCGCAGCACCGCCGCCACCTCCTTCTCGGCCTCGCCACCTTCGCGCTCGCCGTGCTCGGGCTGGGGGCGAGCCGCCGGCTGGGGCTCGCGCTCGCCTGCCAGACGCTCGCGGGCTACGGCATGGTGCGCTACCTCGCCACGACGAACACGCTCCTCCAGCTGGTCGTCGAGGACGGCTACCGCGGTCGCGTGATGGGGCTCCACACCGTGATGTTCCTCGGCACGCAGCCGCTCGGCAGCCTCGTCCTGGGCGCGCTCGCGCAGCGCTTCGGGGCGCCACGCGCGGCGCTCGTCTCGGGCGGCGTGTCGCTCGCCGCGGCCGGCTGGCTCGCGCTCCGTCTGCGGCGGGTAGCACTGCGCGAGCGGGCCGCGGCGGCGGGGGGTGTGGACGTGAGCGGGACGCCTCGCCCCCGGGTGTCAACCGATTGACGGTGGACCCTCTTTCGTCGCGCGAGGCACGCTGCTAGAACTGACCAGTCAGTTCTAGGGAACCCTTCTGCGGCACGACGACAAGCGACAGCGCATCCTCGCAGCGGCCACCGCGGTGTTCGCCGAGCGCGACTTTCACCGCGTCCTGGTGAGCGAGGTGGCGTCGCGCGCCGGGGTGGGGAAGGGCACCGTCTACCTCTATTTTCCCACCAAGGACCGCCTCCACCGCGTGGCCCTCGAGGCGAGCCTCGAGCGGGTGGCGGGCGAGGTCGAGCGGGCCGCCGAGGCGGACGCGCCGGCCGAGGCGGTGCTGCGGGAGATCGTGGTCTCGATCCTGCGCTTCTTCTGGCGCCGGCCTCACCTCCTTACTCTGGTCGTGCGTTACGAGCAGCGCCACACGCGCTCGGCGGGCGAGCGCCGGCGGCGCGTCATGCGCGCCGTCGAGCGCGTGCTGGTCCGCCACCGGATCGGCGGCAACGGAAACCGCCACCTGGCGGCCGCCTTGCTGCTCGGGCTCGCGCGCGCCGCCATCTTCGAGCACGCGCCCGAGGACCGGCCGGAGGCGATCGCGACGCGCGTCGTCCAGCTCTACCTGCACGGCATCGGCGGCCCCGCGGCGCTGCGCCGGCAGCGGGGGGCGGCATGAGGAGCGTCGTACCCCTGCTGCTCCTCCTCGCTGCGGCCGCCGGCTGCGGCGGGCGCTCGGCGGCCGAGCCGGCGGGCGCAGCCGGCAAGCCCGACGCGGTCACGGTGACGGTCGCCAACGTCGCCGTGCGGCCGGTCGAGCGCACGGTGTCCGTGGTGGGCACCCTCGCCGCCAACGCGCAGGCCGAGGTGGCGAGCGAGGTGGAAGGCCAGGTGGCGGTGACCCTGGCCGACCTGGGCGACCGCGTGGCCGATGGCCACGTGCTCGCCCGCGTGCGGCGCGACGAGATCGAGGCCCGGCTGCGCGAGGCGGAGGCAAGCCTCGCCAAGGCGGCCGGCGACGCGGCGCGCGCCGAGCCGCTGCGCGCCGCCGGCGTCATCTCGACGCAGGAGTACGAGCAGGTGCGCACGGCGCTCGACGTCGCGCGCGCCCGCCGCGACCAGCTCCGTATCCAGCTCGAGCACACGGAGATCCGCGCGCCCATGGACGGCTCGGTGGCCGCGCGCCTCGTCGACGCCGGCAATTACGTCCGCGCGGGTACGGTACTCTTCCGAATGGTCCAGGACGACCCGCTCAAGTTCCGCGGCGAGATCCCCGAGCGCGACGTGCCGGCGCTCCGTCCCGGGCAGGGCGTGCGCGTGAGCGTCGACGCCTTCCCGGGCGAGACCTTCACCGGGCAGGTGAGCCGCATCGGCTCGGCCGCCGATCCCGCGGCGCGCTCGCTCGCCTTCGAGGCGCTGGTCCCCAACCCCGACCACCGCATCCGCCCCGGCTTCTTCGGCCACGGCGAGGTCGTCGTCGCGCGCGACGAGCGCGCGCTCGCCGTGCCGCGCGCCGCGCTCACCTCCTACGCGGGCGTCACCAAGCTCTTCCTGATCGAGGACGGCGTGGCCCGCGAGCGGGAGGTCAAGCTCGGGGTCGAGCTCGGCGACGGCTGGGTGGAGATCGCCGAGGGCGTGTCGCAGGGAAAGCAGGTCGCGACCAGCGGCCTCTCCAAGCTCGCCGACGGCACCCAGGTCGTGGTCCGCACCGACGTGCCGCCCGGCGCGTAGCCTCCTGAGATCGCCGATGCGCTTCGCCGACGTCTTCATCCGGCGCCCGGTGTTCGCGACCATGCTGATCGCCTCGCTGGTCGTGCTCGGCCTCTTCTCCTACCGGGGCCTCGGCCTCGACCTCTTCCCCAACATCGACTTCCCGATCGTCACCGTCACCACCACGCTCAAGGGCGCCAGCGTCGAGGAGATGGAGACCGGCGTCACCAAGGTGATCGAGGAGGCGGTCAACACCATCGACGGCATCGACGAGCTGCGCAGCATCACCAAGGAGGGCCTCTCCTCGCTGGTGGTGCAGTTCGTGCTCGAGAAGCCGCGCGACATCGCGGCCCAGGACGTGCGCGACAAGGTGGCGGGCGTGCTGGCCCAGCTCCCGGTCGGCACCGACCCGCCCGTGATCGAGAAGTTCGACGTCGACGCGGTGCCGGTCATGTCGATCGCGATCTCCGGGAGAAGGAACCTCCGCGAGGTCACCGAGCTCGCCCGCAAGCAGGTGAAGGAGGACATCGAGACGCTCTCCGGGGTCGGGCAGGTGATCCTGCTGGGCGGCCAGGAGCGCGCCATCAACGTCTACGTCGATCCGGACCGGCTGACCGCGCAGGGCCTGTCGATCGGGCAGGTGCGCACCGCCATCCAGCAGCAGAACCTCGAGCTGCCCGGCGGCCGCCTCGACCAGACGCGCCGCGAGCTCGTGGTGCGCACCATGGGGCGGATCGAGCACGTGCCGGACTTCAACGACCTCATCGTCGCACACGTGGGCGACCGGCCGCTGCGCGTGCGCGACCTGGGCTGGGCCGAGGACGGCGTGGTCGAGCCGCGCACGCTGGCGCGGCTGAACGGCGAGAACGCCGTCCAGCTCGTCGTCCGCAAGCAGTCGGGCACCAACACGGTCGAGGTGATCGACCGGGTGAAGGCCGAGCTGGCCCGCTTGAAGGCCGCGCTCCCCGACGACGTCGAGATGCGCGTCATCCGCGACCAGTCGCGCTTCATCAAGGCTTCGCTCGACACCGTGCGCCTCCACCTCTGGCTCGGCGCCGCCCTGGTCGCCTTCACCGTGCTGCTGTTCATGCGCGACTGGCGCTCGACCCTGGTCGCCGGGATCGCCATCCCCACCTCGATCGTCTCGACCTTCACGTTCATGCGCTACATGGGCTTCACGCTGAACAACCTGACCATGCTCGGTCTCGTGCTGGCGGTCGGGATCGTGATCGACGACGCGGTCGTGGTGCTCGAGAACATCTTCCGCCACGTCGAGGAGGAGGATGTGCCGCCCATGCGCGCCGCCTCGCAGGCGACCGCCGAGATCGCGCTGGCGGTGATGGCGACCACCCTCTCCCTGGTCATCATCTTCCTCCCGGTCGCCTTCATGGCCGGGCGTGTCGGGCGCTTCTTCCACAGCTTCGGGCTCACGGTCGCGGTCGCGATCATGATCTCGCTGCTCATCTCCTTCACGCTCACGCCGTCGCTCTCGGCACGCGTGCTCCGCCGCCTGCCGCCCGAGCGGGCGCACGGGGGACGGCTCTACCGCGCCTTCGAGGCGGCGTACGGCCGGCTGCTCGCCTGGTCGCTCCGCCACCGCTGGGCGATCGTGCTGCTGGCGCTGGGGACGGTGCTCTCGACGGTCCCCCTGATCCACGTCGTCGGCAAGACCTTCCTCCCGCAGGACGACCAGAGCGAGTTCGAGATCGACATCCAGACCCCGGGCGGGTTCACGCTCGCCGAGACGAGCCGCATCTTCGGCGAGATCGAGCACCACGTGCGCCACCTGCGGGGCGTGACCGAGGTGCTCACCACGATCGGGGACCAGACCGGGCGCGTGAAGCCGGGCGAGGGCGACGTCACCACGGGCTCGATCTACGTGCGCCTGAAGGACCTGCGCGAGCGCCCGTTCTCGCAGTTCGAGGTCATGGCCGACGCGCGCTGGCTCATGCGCCAGTACCCGGATCTGCGGACCGCCGTGCAGGGCATCAACCCCCTCGCCTCGGGCGGGCAACGGCTCTCGGAGCTGGAGCTCAACCTGCGCGGCCCGGACCTCGACAAGCTCCAGGACTACGCCAACCGGCTGATGGCCGGCATGCGGCAGCTGCCGGGCCTGGTCGACATCGACACCTCGCTCGCCGTGCGCACGCCCGAGCTGCGCCTCGTGATCGACCGCGACAAGGCCTCCGACCTCGGCGTCAACGTGCAGGACATCGCGGCCACCGTGCAGACCTACATCGCCGGACAGCCGGTCTCCAAGTACAAGGAGGCCGACGAGCAGTACGACATCTGGCTGCGCGCCGAGCCCGGCAAGCGGCGCACGCCGCAGGACGTTTACGACCTGACCGTGCGCTCGCGCACCGACCAGCTCGTGCGCCTCGGCAACCTGGTCCGTGTGCGCGAGGACCTGGGCCCGGCGGAGATCGACCGCGTGAACCGCCAGCGCTCGATCACCATCAGCGGCAACCTCCTCCCCGCGCTGCCGCTCGCCACCGCCGTCGAGCACGTGCAGAAGGTGGCGGCGCCGCTCGACATGCCGGCCCTCTACAGCCTCGAGTTCACCGGGCGCGCCAAGACGCTCGCCGAGAGCAACGCCAACTTCGGCATCGCGTTCCTGCTCAGCATCGTCTTCATGTACATGGTGCTGGCGGCGCAGTTCGAGAGCTTCCTCCACCCGGTGACCATCATGCTCGCGCTGCCGCTCACCATCCCCTTCGCGCTCCTCTCCCTGGTCCTCCTGGGCGAGGCGCTCAACGTCTACAGCATGCTCGGGCTCTTCATGCTCTTCGGGGTGGTGAAGAAGAACGGCATCCTGCAGATCGACTACACGAACACGCTGCGCGGCCGCGGCATGCCGCGCGACGCGGCGATCCTCGAGGCGAACCGCGTGCGCCTCCGTCCCATCCTGATGACGACCGTCATGCTCGTCTTCGGCATGGTGCCGATCGCGCTCGGGCGGGGCCCCGGCTCGGGCTCGCGCGGCTCGATCGCACGGGTCATCATCGGCGGGCAGGCGCTCTCGCTGCTCATCACCCTCCTCATCACGCCGGTCGCGTACTCGCTGTTCGACGACCTGGGGCACTGGCTGCCGGCGCGGCTCCGGCGGCTGCGGGAGCGGCTCGGCAGCCTACTGACGGCCCGTCCGCGGGCGAGCGTCGAGCCCGCCGAGCCCGAGCGCCGGCGGGCGGCGTCGGCGAAGTAGCAGGTCTGGACGCGGCGCCCCCAGCGCGGGTGAGCGCCGGCGCCGGCTGCCCGTGCGCGCAAAGCAGTGTCACCTTTCTCACGGTGAGCTGCGCGCCCGCCGTCATCGGAACGCACGGATCGGTCTCCACCGCGAACTCGCTGAAGCTGTTCACAACGCACCCTCCACGTGTACAGACGGACGGCTGGCCGCTACAGGTCCAGCCGGGTTCGATGGTGCAGGTTGCGGAGCACGCGTCCCCGCTGGCGGTGTTGCCATCGTCGCACTGCTCGCTGCCATCGACGATGCCGTCAGCGCACGCGATCTGAAAGACGAACGCCCCACCACCGAAGGTGCCCGCGTACAGCGTGGTCGGCGTCGCTGGGTTGATTGCCAGGGCGCGGACGTCAGTGGCGGTCAGGCCCGAGTTGACGGGCGTCCAGCTGGTTCCCCCCGTGCACGGGTTCGCGTCGTCGCACCCCGGATCGACGGCGGTCCCGACGCAGGCGCCGGCGACGCAGCGGTCGCTCGCCGTACATGCGTTGACGTCGTCGCATGCCGTGATCGTCATTCTGATCCGCCCCTCTTTTCTCTCAACGGCGTCTTCGCCGGGCAGGGGAGATATCCCCCGCCCACGGTGAGTTCAGATTACGAATTCTTGATGAGCTTGGCCCCCGAGGGCGCCGCGAGAGCGACGTTTGCGCCGACGATCAGGGCGGCGACATAGAACAGCACGGCGGCGATGCACAGACTCATCCGCTTTGCCCGTCCGGGACGGCCTCCGTTCAAAGCGCAGGATCGCGCCGGGGGCGACGTCCGGGCCCCGCGTCAGGGCAGAATCTGGTAGGTCGTCAGCATGCCGGCGTCGATGTGGTCCGCCACGTGGCAGTGGAACATCCACTCGCCGGGGTTGTCCGCATTCATGTCGGCCGTGACCATGCTCGCCGGCAGGAGCTCGATGACGTCGGTGCTCCTCTCGGCGCTCCCGGCACCCACCTTCACCGTCTTGCCGTGGAAGTGCGGCGAGTGTTGATCGACCTCGTTTCCCATACCGAGGAGATGCCAGCGCACCTTCTCGCCGTTCTTCATGACCAACCCGCGGAGGTTGCCGAAGATGTATCCGTTGATACTGTGCATCAGGCCGGCCTCTTCACCACCAAGCTCGTTGAAAATGAAGAACGCGGTGACAAACTCGCGCGCTACGTCCCTCGGTGAGGCGTCGGCGAGCGACCTGGCCATGCCTCGCCGGGTGATGATGATGGGACCCAGCAGGCCGGCGTTCGTCTCCGCAGGCTCGTTGACGTGGGAGTGGTACCACCAGACCTTGGAGCTTGGATCACCGCGCCCGGGGCTGCTGTCCTCGTCGGCGCGCCAGACGTAGTCGAAGCATGCGCCGGGCTGGACCTGCGCACCCGTCCCGGGCGGCTGCCCGGAATCCACACCCCTGTAGAAGGCGCCCTCGGCGTCCTTGTCGTACCGGAAGCCGTGAGGGTGCATGCCGTACGCACCGCTCGTGGTGCGGTTGCAGAAGTGGACGATCACGGTATCGCCGACCTGCGCGCGGATGATCGGACCCAGGACACCGAGCCACTCGGGTTGCGGCTTCAGACGCGCGAAAGTCGCGTCCGTGTACTCGATGTAGCGGACCTTCTGGGCGCAGAGCTCCTGGTCATCGACGGGATGGGGCACGACCTGCCGCGCGCCGTCTGGCCCGTGCTCGTGGAGCGCATCAGCGCGCTCATCGCTCGGGCGTAACCGATGCGCTCGTACACCATCGATCTCGACGGCCCCATCCACTACGCCGACTTCGGCGGCACGGGCCCGACGCTGGTGCTCGTCCACGGCCTCGGCGGCTCGTACGTGAACTGGCTGGCGGTCGCGCCGGCGCTCGCGCGAAGCGGACGCGTGCTCGCCCTCGCCCTCGCCGGCTTCGGGCGGACACCGCTCGGCGAGCGGTCGGCGGGCGTGCACGCGAACCGGGTCCTGCTCGACCGCTTTCTGGAGACGGTCGCCCCGGGGCCGGCCATTCTGGTCGGGAACTCGATGGGCGGACTCGTGGCGATGATGGAGGCGGCACTCGCCGTATTTGGCTCCGGAGAGGTGCGCCGGGCCTCGAGGTAGGGGCTCCTGGGTGGAGGTCAGCGTCGGATAGGCAGGATTCGGTCAACTTCGGGCCTTTGTAGGGGCTATGCCCCCGGACGGCGACGGAGGCGCCAACGCCCGTCCCGCCCGGCCCGCCTCCGGATTGACCTTGGACGCGTCGTCTCTGTAGATCGCCGACGGGTCCCCGATGATCGACGTCGGACAGGTCTCCGATCGTCGCAGCGAGGACGTCGCGCATGTGGCGTCCTGGCTCGGCACCCTCATCTTCCTGCCGGTCTTCGCGGCGATCCTGCTGGTCTTCGACGTCGCGCAGCGGGTTGCGCGGCTCTTCGGTGAGCGGCCGCAGGAGCACGTCGCCGGGGCACTCCAGGTCGCGCTCCTCGGAGCCTTCCGGCTCTGCGACACGAGGCTCCTCGTGGAGCGGGCGCCCGGCGTCCGGCGGGGCGCCTCCTACATCGTCGTCTCGAACCATCAGAGCATGTTCGACATCCCGATCATCGGCAGCCTCCTGCTGTCGAACTTCCCGAAGTACGTCTCGAAGCGCGAGCTCGCGCGCTGGATCCCGAGCGTCTCCTACAACCTGCGCCGCGGCGGCCATGCGCTGATCGACCGGAGCGACAGCGCGTCAGCCCTCGCCGCCATCCGCGGCCTCGGCGAACGCGTGCGCGACGGGCGCTGCTCGGCCGTCATCTTCCCGGAAGGCACGCGGGCGCGCCGCGGCGCGCTCGGTGACTTCCGCCGGGCGGGCCTCGGCGCGTTGCTCGACGCCGCGCCCGAGACGCCGGTGGTGCCGATGGCGATCGACGAGTCGTGGCGGCTCCTCGCACACAACATGCTGCCCGTCCCGTGGGGCGTACGGGTCCGGGTGGGCATCGGGGATCCGATCGCGCGCGGCACCGGGGAAGACCGTGCCGCGCTAATCGCGCGCGTGCGCGACGAGATCGCGGCGAGGCTCGAGCGGTGGCGGTCGGCTCACGCTGATGCGTGTGGCAGCACGTAGAGTTTCACAGTGCTCGCCCTTCCATCACGCGCGCCAGCTCCTATTCGGCGAGGACGCTCCGCGGAATGTCGACCAGCCGTGCGCGCAGGAACTCCCCCAGGCTCTTCGCCTGCGCGTCGCTCCGCGTCGACGCCGCGACGCCGTCTCCCAGCAACCCGTGCACGACGAAGTTGAGGCTCCACAGGTTCGGGAGCGTGTGCTATTTGGCTCCGGAGAGGTGCGCCGGGCCTCGAGGTAGGGGCTCCTGGGTGGAGGTCAGCGTCGGATAAGCAGGATTCGGTCAACTTCGGGCCTTTGTAGGGGCTATGCCCTCCGCAATCGCTGCTTTTGCAGCGGCCTGCTAGGATGAGAACATGAAAAAGTCGGGCGCCAGCCAAGGCCAGTCGGCATCGGAGCTCATCTCGAAAAGAATCGCCGAACTCGGGGACTGGCGCGGGGAAACCCTCAGCAGAATGCGCAAGCTCATCAAGGAAGCAGACCCAGACGTCGTCGAGGAGTGGAAGTGGATGGGCACTCCGATTTGGTCGCACGACGGCATCATCTGCACTGGCGAATCCTACAAGACTGTCGTGAAGCTTACCTTCGCCAAGGGCGCGTCTCTGAAGGATCCGGCCCGTCTCTTCAACTCGAGTCTCGACGGAAACGCACGCCGCGCGATCGACATCCACGAAGGAGAAGAAGTTGACGAGTCCGCCTTCAAGGCGCTCGTTCGCCAAGCGGTCGCCCTCAACAGTTCTGGCAAGTCGAAACCTTCGAAGAAAGCGAAGTCCTAAGGGATTCGCCCCTGAACAGGTCCGACATCGGGGTGGCGGAGGTGTCGTTCCGGCCCGAGCGTACCCAGGTTGAAGATGGCCTCGACAGTCGCAAGGAGCGAATAGTGGGAATACTGGACCCAGCGCGTCGCGTCCGCCGCGGAATTTGACGTAATCTGCGTTACCAGACGTCGAAAGGCCGTTCATGCGCCTTATCCCGGTCAGGCGAGGTGTATGCGAGGATGAGGTTGGACACGCTGCCGTCGATGAAAGAGGCGGCGGCGCTCGACAGGTCGCTAGGCTTCAAGCCCATCGCGCCGTACAACGCGAACCCGGTGGCGGGGACGTTGTTCTTCGAGCTGGCTCTACTGATCCGGCTGGCCAGCCGCAGCCGTCATCGCCGAGACTCGGCCATGTCCCAACGCTACCCCTCCGTCGACGCCTACCTGCGTAAGGCTCCCGCCTTCGCCCAGCCGATCATCGAGCACCTGCGCGAGGTGGTGCACGCCGCCTGCCCCGAGGTCGAGGAGTGCATCAAGTGGAACTGCCCCTTCTTCGTCTACCGCGGCCCGGTGTGCGCGGTGGCCGCCTTCAAGGCGCACTGCCGGATCGGTTTCTGGAAGGCCGACGTCCTCCGCAAGGGTCCCGCCGCCGCCGCGCTGGCCAGCCTGGAGAGGGTCACCCAGGTGAGCGAGTTCCCCAGCCGCGCCGCGCTCACCGCGCTGGTCCAGGCAGCGGTGAAGCTCAATCAGGACGGCGTCCTCGCCGAGTGGCAGAAGGCGCAGCAGGAGAGGCGCAAGAATCCCGTGCCGGTGAAGCCCCCGCCCGCCCTGGCCGCCGCGCTGAAGAAGAACGCCCGCGCCCGGAAGACGTGGGATGCCTTCACGCCCAGCCATCGCAGGGATTACGTGGTGTGGATCGCCGCGGCGAAGACGGACGAGACCCGCGACCGCCGGGTGGGAGCGTGTGCTATTTGGCTCCGGAGAGGTGCGCCGGGCCTCGAGGTAGGGGCTCCTGGGTGGAGGTCAGCGTCGGATAAGCAGGATTCGGTCAACTTCGGGCCTTTGTAGGGGCTATGCCCATGCCCCGGTCGACCTTCATCGTCGCCGCCACGATCGGCTTTGCCCATTCGGGCGTGTCGGCGAGCCGGTCGCGGTTTCGAATGCGGCCGTCGGCAAAGTCGAGGATCAGCCGAAGCCGAGGGCGCTCGAGCTGCTCGACGCGCGCCTCGAAGCTGTTGTCGTAGACCTTCAACGCAGCGAGCTTCGGCACAAGACGCGCGAGGTTCGCTCGGCTCCGGTCGTACCGCTCCCGGATCCGTCCTTCCGGCACGTCGTGGCCACCGCGGGCGACACGCGCCTTCACCCGCGCGACGTGGCGGTCAGCACTGTCCAGAGCGACGTACCAGACCTTGACCGCCATGCCGCCATGCGCGGCGCGATGGAGCAGCCGGGCGATCGTCCGTCCGCCGAGCGTCGTCTCGAAGGCGAAATTTTCAAGGTTCGAGATCGACGCTTCGAGTCGCCGGCGACTCTCTTCCCAGGCGATCGCGTTCGCGTCGGTGAGCGAGAGCCCCGGGTTTCGTTCGCGGAGCCGCCGCGTGGCCTCGTCGGGGTCGAAATAGTCCGCGCCAGCCTCGCGGATCATCTCGCCGACAATCGTTGTCTTACCGCCGCCGTTCGGTCCGGCGATGACCCAGATCGTCGGCCGCGGTTCAGCGGCCACGCCGCTTCATGCCGCGACGATGCGCCGCACCGAGCTCAGCTGGAGACGCGTCGAACGCCTTCTCCATCGCCTTCTCGAAACCGCGACGCTGCATGCGCGCCACGAAAGCATCGAATTCCTCGGTGAGCCGATCGATCACCCGCGACGCGGACGGATTCAGCGCCTCGTATTCCTCGACCGAGATCAGCACGGCCGTCGGCCGGCCCTGCTTCTCGATGATGACCGCTCCGGTGCGCGCCACGTCGAGGTACTTGCCGACGTGCTGCTTGAAGTCGGTCGCGCTGGTGGTCACGGCTTCGGCCATGATCCCGTCCAGGGCCTATTATGCATGATCTGGACGTTTTGTCCAGACAGCCTGCCAGCCGCGCGCGTGACACGCGCGCGGCGAGACCGCCTCGAGCCCGAGCCGGTGGCGGCCGGCCTGGAGCTTGCCGACGTCGAGGGTCGTCTCGATCAGGTCGAGGACCGTCTATGCGGCTTCGGAGAAGGGCAGCGGGACTTCGCAAAGGACCACGGTGAGCCGCCCATCGTCACCGAGTCACGCGGCTCGACCCAGCTCGCGTGGGCGGAGTACGTCTGCTCTAGGCCGTCCGCGGCGAGCGCGGTCGCGAGCGTCGACTTGCCGCAGCCGGGGAGGCCGGCGAGCAGGAGCCCGCGTCCGCCGAGCGCCACGTCCGCGGCGTGCAGCGGATGTGCCGCGCCGCGTGCCTCGAGGTGCCACCAGACCGGATAGTAGACCGCGTAGTACGTGAGCGTGCTGAGACGGCTCCGGCGGAGCGTCGGCACGCGCCGCCAGCGCAGCGCGCGCTTCGCCGCCTCGCGCCAGCCAGCGGCGCCGAGCGTGAAGTGGAAGCGCAGCTCGACGCGGCGCGGCGTGCTCGGCGCGCTCGCGATTTCGGGCGCGTCGTCGCACCGCAGGCAGAGGAGGCGGCCGGGCGCGGTCCACAAGTGGCGGTGGACCACGTCGGGGGAACTGCGCCGCCAGGTAGCGCGCGGTCGCCGTGCTCGGTCTCGACCTCGACCGTGATGCCCGCGCGATGCGCCGGGAGCGCACCTACTGGATGCCCGCTCCGAGCTGCAGCGCCATCGGATCGACGCCGAGGCCGCGGATGGCACGCTCCCACATCTCCGCCGGCGGCGTTTCGAAGACGAGAGCCGGATCCGGCGGCGCGGTGAGCCACGCGGAGGCCGTCAGCTCGGCGTCGAGCTGGCCCGGACCCCAGCCGGCGTAGCCGAGGAGGAGCCGCGCGCGCCGCCGTGCCACGTCGGCAGGAGCGGCCTCGAGGATCCGGCGGAGTACCTCGACCGATGCGGTCAGGTGAAAACCCTCGGCGACCCGCTCGCTGTCCGCCACGCCCGGGTCGTCGCCGAGGAGGAGGAAACCGCGCTGCGCCTCGACGGGCCCGCCGGTCCACAGCATGAGGCCGCTGTCGCCGCTGGCGGGCGGATCGAGCACGACGGCTTCCGCGGCGCGCACCTCGGTCGGGCGGTTCACCACGAAGCCGAGCGCGCCCTGCGCCCCGTGCTCGCAGAGGAGCACGACCGAGCGCACGAAGTTCGGGTCGCGCAGCTGCGGCATGGCGAGGAGCAGAGTGGGAGCGAAGGAGGCGGAGCGGTCCATGGGCGGATGGTCGCCGTCGCTCGCCGGCTTGTCAACCCAACTAGCGGCGCGGCCCCCGCGGCGCGCCGCCGCGCGGCCGCGTCGACTGATCGGCCGCCTCGTCGACCCGCAGGCGGCGGCCCTTCAGTTCCGTACCGTCGAGCTGCTTCTTGGCCCGCTCGGCGTCCTCGGCGCTCGCCATGGTGACGAACCCGAAGCCGCGCGACTGTCCGGTGTCCCGGTCGATGACGATCGACACCGACTCGCAGGTGCCCGCCTGCGCGAACAGGGCGCGCAAGTCGTCCTCCGTGACCGCGTAGGCGAGGTTGCCGACGAAGAGCTTCTTGGCCATCTCGGCCCGCTGCTTATCAGCGCCTCCCAGCGGCTGCAACGCGGGTGCCGATGGGCTATGAAGGCGCGCCCATGGCGATGACGCTCGAGGTCTACCCGAGCGATGCGGAGGCGTTCGAGGCGGCGGCGGCGCTGGCCGCCGGGCACCTGCGCGCGGCAGGCGCCCGCGCCACGGTGGCGCTGGCTGGCGGGCGGAGCGGGCGGGGCGTCATGGTGGCGCTCGCCGCGCGCGGCGACCTCCCGTGGGAGCGCGTCGAGTGGTTCTGGGGCGACGAGTGCTGCGTTCCCGCCGACGACCGGCGGAGCAACGTGCGCCTGGCGCGCGACTCGCTCTTCGTCCCGCGCGGCGTGGCAGCCGGGCGCATCCATCCGCCGCCCGTCGCGCTCGGCGACCCGGCTCGCATCGCGGCGGCGTACGCCGAGACGCTCGCCGCCGAGGCTCCCGTCTTCGATCTCGTGCTCCTCGGCGTCGCCGCGCGCGGCGCCGTCGCCTCCCTCGTGCCTGGCGCCGCGGCGCTCCGCGCCTCGGCACCCGTGGCGGCGGTTGTCCCCGAGGAGGTCGCCGAGGAGCCGCGCGTCGCGCGCATCACGGTGACGCCGCCCGTCCTCGCCGCCGCGCGCCACGTGATCGTCACCGCGGTCGGCGGGGAGACGGCCGCCGCCGTGGCGGCGGCCGTCTCCGACGGCGCGGACCCGGCGGGCGTGCCGGCTGCGCTGGTTCGCCCCTCGGAGCGGATCACCTGGTTCATCGACCGCGCCGCTGCGAGCGTGCTGCTGCGCGCGGCGCGGCCGGCGCCCAGTCAGTAGCGCCGCTGCCAGATCAGATCGACGGCGCTGTCCCCGCGCGTCGAGGTCGACGCGCGCACCGACACGTTCGCTCCCACCGCGTACTCGATCCCCGCCACCTGCGCGACGCGCGTGCCGAACTCCTGCCCCAGCGAGACGAGGATGTCCTCCGCGACGTAGCGGCCGACGCGCACCTGGCCGGGCGCCTGGGTGCGCTCGGGGAACGCGACCTCGAGGGTGTCGAGCCCGAGCACGTTCATCACCGAGTTGCGCAGCTCCGGCACCACGTAGCCCGTAGCGATCTGGAGGGCCTGCTGCTGGAGCGCGAGGCTCTGCCCGCGGCCGAGCTCGCGCGCCGGCTTCCCGAACAGGATGACGGAGAGGATGTCGGCCTGCTCGAGGGGCGGGTCCGAGGTGAAGAGCAGGTTGGGCTTGTCGGCCGAGCCGGTGATGTGCACCGTGATCCGGTAGCCGGGCGTGCGGTAGCCGGCGGTCACGTCGAAGACGGGCTTGGGGGGCGTCCCGCCGCCGAGCGTGATCGTGCCCTCCTTGATCTCGAAGTGCCGCCCCTGGAACTCGAACCAGCCGTGCAGGAGGCGCACCTGGCCCGTCACGTGCGGCGGCTCGCCGCGCGCCTTCGCCAGCGCGAGCTCGCCGCCGAGCGCGATGTTGGCATCGGTGCGCCGGACGGAGGCATCCCGCGCGATGCGGATCGTCACCGCGAGGGCGAGCGCGGCGGGGAGGCCATGGGTCGGCTCGGCCGCGACCGGCGGGGTCGTTTCCTCGAGGCCGACGACGGCGATGGTCGGGTCGGGCGGCAGGGTGTGGGGTGTGGACGGAAGCCCCGCGGGGCGGAGCACGGCGTGCTCGACGTCGAGCGCGCCGCTCAGCTCGGGGGCGGTCAGCGCGCCGCGCGCCGCGAGGGTGCCGCTCACCGCCGCCTCCGCGGTCTCGCGGCGGATGGCGAGGAAGCGATCGAAGCGGAGGGTGAGCGCCAGCGGCAGCGGTCCGCCCGGTGTGACGTCGAGCTGGCCGCTGCCGTCGACGGTGCCGTCGCCGGCGCGCGCGTGCAGCTCCTGCACGTCGAGCACGGTGCCGTTGGCCGCGATGCGGGCGCGCAGGTCCTCGTACGGGAGGCCGGTGTCGACGAGCTCGAGCGTGCCGCCGTCGAGCGCGAGCCGGCCGACAGGACGGGGCGCGGCCCGCGTTCCCGTGACGCGCAGGTCGACGGTGACGAACCCCGCGGAGCGGCGGATCACGTGCGGCGCGAGGGCGCGGAGCGCCGTCAGATCGAGGCGGTCGGCGCGCAGCACGAGCTCGAGCGGTGCGGCGCCGAGGTCGCGCCGCGGCCCCGTCCAGGCGAGGTCGAGGGGCACCGTGCCCCCGGCGCTCAGCTCGCCCGCCTCGGGATGGACGAGGACGGCGTGGAGCGACGCGCGCGTGTCGGCCGCGTGGGCGTCGAGGGAGAGGACCCCGTAGCGGACATCGTCCACCGCGAGGCCCTCGGCGCGCGCCGTCGCGTCCACGACCGGCGCGGCGGCCGTGCCCGTAAGCGCCGCGCGCGCCGTCACCTGGCCCGCGCAGCGTGGGCCACGGGCGAGCACGCAGAGCTGCCCGAGCGCCAGGCGCTCGACCGCGAGCGTCGCGTCGGAGGCGCCGCGCAGCCCGACGCGGCCGGAAAACACGATGCGCTGCCCGCCGGCGGCGAGGGTCACGGCGTCGGTGCGAAGGCCGTCCTCGATCGCGAAGGCAGCGGGGGCGGCAAGCTGCCACGGCGGACCGCCGGGGAGCGCGAGGGTCGCCCGCTCGAGCCGGCCGGTGGTGCGCGCCGCCGTGCGCTCGACGGTCGCGGCGAGCTCGAGCGGGCGCCCTTCCTCGCCCACGGCGTGCGCGCTGACGCGCGCCCGATCCGTGTCGCCGGCGCGGCGCCACTCGAGGTCGGCGAGCGCATCGGCCGGGGCCGCCAGGGCGACGCGGAGCGCGGGCGCCTCCAGGTGGAGCGTGCCGTGCGGTGCGCGACTCCCGAGGCCGTCGAGGGCGAGGCGCGCGCTGGCACGGTCGGCGCCCAGCGCGCCGTAGAGCGGGCGCTCGACCGTTGCCGTTGCCCGGGCGGCGAGCGCGGCGAGCGGGCCCGCGGCGCTCGCCGAGAGGCTGGCCGCGCCCGCGAGCGGCTGGCCGAGGCGGCGGCCGAGCCGCGCCAGGTCGGCGCGCGCCGCGAGGGTCAGGTCGGCGACGTGGCGGGCGAGGTCGAGGCTCCCCGTGCCGTTCGCACGGAGCTCGGGGCCCGTCACCCGGGCGGACGTGAGCTGGACGCGTGCGCCCTCGACGAGGGCGCACGCCACGCCGTGCTCGAGCGGCACGCCGCGGATCATGGCGTGCGTGAGCACGACGCGGGCGCGTGCGTGGCGATCCACCGCCTCGAACCCGCGTCCGTCGAGGTGGACGCGCCCGGTCGCGGAGCCCGTGACGCCCGCGGCGAGGGCCTCCAGCCGCGGGAGGGTGACGCGGGCGGACAGACGGTAGGCGGGCGGCGTGCCGGGCGCGAGCCGTCCCTGCAGCGCAACCTCGGCGAGAGGCGTGCGTACCACGCCACGCAGGCGATGTGCTCCGCCCGCGCCCCGGACGACGAGCCGCCCGTCGGCCTCCGCGCGCGGCAGCCGGGGGAGCACCGCGCCGGGGTCGAGCCGGGCAAAGGCGAGCCGCGCCGCATAGGCCACGGGAGACTCGGCGGCATCGAGCGCCGCACGGGCGTGCAGGCGGCCGCCGGGACCGAGGTCGACGTGGGCCGCGACGGCGAGCGCGTGCCACGGCCCCCGCATCCGCACCCGCGCGCGGAGATCGGTCGCGAGACCGCTTCGCGGCGCGACTGCGCGCACGTCCGTCGCGGCGAGCGGTGCCAGCGCGAGGTGCGCGTCGATCGCGCCCGTGCCGTCGAGCTCGGCCTCGGCGCCGAGCCGGCTCCGTCCGCTCGCAAGGTGGAAGCCGCGCACACGCACGGCGCCGGAAGGGCTGGCGGTCACATGCCCCGCCGCCTCGACCGGCGCGAGCGCGAGCCCGCGCGGGACGAAGCGGAGCTTCGCCACCTCGAGCTCGGCGCCGCCTGGGGCGAGGTGGCCACGCGCGGCGAGCGCGAGCGCGGTGGCGGCGAAGCGCCGCGGGGGTTCCGTGTCGAGGAGGGCGACCGCCACCCGCCCGTCGACGACCTCGAGGTGGTCGACCTCGACCGGCAGGCCGCCGCCCGGCTGGAGGGCGAAGGGGCGCGCGCCCCCTTCGCGCACCGCCCGCACGCGCGGCGCCGCCAGCGTGACGCGCTCGAGGCGCAGCACGCCGCGCAGCAGCGAGAGGGGCGCGTATACGACCTCGAGACGCGGCACGCGCACCACGGTCCGGCCGCCGACGGCGAGGCGGAGGTCCCCGAGCACGAGCGAGTGGCCGAGGGTGCCGCCGACCTCGGCGAGCGTTACCCGCGTGTCGGTTGCCCGCTCGAGGAGGTAAACCACGGCGCGGCGCTCGAGCGCGCGCAGCGCGCCGGTCCGGCTGGCGAGGGCCAGCGCGACCGCGAGCAGCGCCCCCGCCACGAGTCCGCGCGCGAGCCAGCGCCCGAGCCGCCGCATGCTAGAAGACCTGCCCCACGCTCAGGTGCAGCTGCCAGCGCGCGTCGCGTCGCGGCGGGTCGAGCGGGAA
>VBKJ01000041.1 GCA_005879795.1 Deltaproteobacteria bacterium | reverse complement strand
TCGTGGTGGTCGAGACGGGCATCGGCTGGATCCCATACTACCTCGAGCGCATGGACTCGACCTTCAAGAAGCACCGCTTCTGGACGAAGTCGGTGATCGCCGAGCCGCCGAGCACGTACTGGTACCGCCAGGGCCACGCGACCTTCATCGAGGACCGTCCCGGCGTGAAGCTGCGCCACGAGGCGGGCCTCGAGAACATCCTCTGGTCGAGCGACTACCCGCACAGCGACACGACCTGGCCGCGCTCGTGCGAGGCCGTCGCGGAGCAGTTCGCCGACGTGCCGCCGCGCGAGCGCGACCTGATCGTGTGGCGGAACGCGGCGCGGCTCTACGGGATCGAGTGAGCCGTTCGGGGGTGCGAGAGCTCCGGGCTCCGCGGCCGTCGACCCGGCAGCCCCCCGGCGGATGTCGATCTTTATGTTGATCGATAGCCCACATAGGACAGCCCGGGCGTGAAGGCGATCCAGATCACCCTAGCCCACGAAGCTCGCCTCCAGCTCGTCGACCGGGGGTGTGCACTCCGTGTACTTCGCGTCGGGGCCCGTCACGTTCCGCCACCGGCCGCCGCGCGCGGGCACATGATCGACGAAGGCGCGAACACGGTCGGTGCAGCCGGCGCCGAACACGATGACGTCGGTCCCGGCGCTCGTCCCGCTGGCCACGCGGCGGATGACGAAGGCGGGGTCGCGCGTGTCGTCGGGGCCGTCGGTCGCGATGAGCGCGTCGGTGTCCTCACGGATCGGCCAGCGGGAGTGCATCCCGACCCACTCGCGCGCGCGACGCCACTTGGCGTCGCATTCGGGACCGTGGCGGCAGACGACGGGCTCGGGCGCCTCCTCGACGACCACGGGGCCGCGCGCGCAGGCGCCTGCGAGTGGCAGAGCGAGGATCAGCCCGCGGGCGCGGAACCACCGTCGCGTGAGCCGCCGGGGGATCGGCACCTCCGGTCACCCGTTCTGGACGCCACGCTCGGGGCACCGACCGCCAGCCGCTGCCGGGGCCGTCACGAACGCCATCCTCGCTCCGGGGGCCCGCGGTGTGCAAGAGACGGGGGCAGGCACGGAGGTGACCACATGGAGCTCTGGGAGCTGGCGGCACGCGAGGCGATCCGGGAGACGGTGGCGCGCTACGCGCACCTCGTCGACCGGGGACGGATCGACGAGCTGGTCGAGCTGTTCACGCAGGATGGGACGCTCGAGGCCGGTGACCGTCCGCCCGCGCGGGGCCGCGCGGACATCCGGGCGTTCTTCATGAAAACGGGGAGACGCCTTGCCGTGGCGTCCGGGCGGCCCCTGATCCGTCACCACGTATCCAACCTCGTCATCGAGGTGACCGGCTCCGACAGCGCGAGCGCAGAGGCGTACTTCCTCGCCATCACCGAACACGGGCCCGATCACTGGGGGCGCTACCGGGATCGCTTCACACGCGTCGGCGCGCGCTGGCTCTTCGAGCACCGGCGGGCACGGGTCGACGGGAACGCCCCGGGCTCCGTCTTCGCCGGAGCGTGAGCGCCTTCGACGGAACGGGCACTGCAGCTCACGCCTGCACGCTCCGGCAGCGGCTCGACAGCGCTCGCGCCGACCCACAGCTTCCCAACAGACCGGTCTGACCAATGCGGAGCGCATCCTGCCGATCGACGCGACGGTCGCCACGATCTGGGGGCGCGTGACGGCGCTCGTCGAGCGGCGGGGAAGACTGCTCGGGGTGGTCGACGGCCTCATCGCCGCGACGGCGCTGCACCATGGCTGCACGGTGGTCACCAGGAACGTCGCAGATTTTGCCGGAACCGGCGTGCCGGTATTCGACGTGTGGAAGGACCAGCTGGCTAGTCGGCGCCTCCGAGGATGGCGCATCGCGCGTGGCGCCTATCCAACCAGCCGCGCGAACGCCGCCCGCGTCTGCCGGAGCGCGCGCTCGTACCCCATCCGCTCGAGGTCGTCGGAGATGATCTCCGCCTCGTACCAGCCGCGGTAGCCGCCGCGCTCGAGCGCGCGGACGATCGCGCGCAGCGGGAGAATCCCCTTCCCGAGGAGCGCCCGGTCCATCGTGCGCAGCGTGACGCGCTTCACGTCCGAGATCTGCACGGCGTGTATGCGCACCGCCGCATCGGCGCGGACCGCCTCCAGGAGCCGCCGCTCCCACGCCGAATGGAAGAAGTCGAGCACGTAGCCCCCGCGCCGGCCCGCCGCCCGCGCGATCTCGCGCGCGTCGGCGAGCGTGTTGATGAACGACAGGTCCTGGCGCAGGGGATGGATCACCTCGATGGCGAGGCGGATGCCGGCCGCCGTCGCTTCCGGAAGGAGACGCGCGTACGCATCGCGGTAGGCGCGCGCGGCCGCCTCCCACGAGGCACCGTTCCGCCCGCCGCTGATCACGAAGAGCGCGTCGCCGTCCAGGCGATGCACCCACTCGATGGCGCGCCGGACCTGCTCGATGCCCTTGCGGATCGTGCGGCGCTCGGTCCCGAACCAGCCGTACGAGCCCACGTGCGCGACCTTCAACGCCGACGCGCGGAGGAGCCGGATCGCGCGCTCGACTCCGTACGCGCCGAGCTTCGTGCTGGCGAGGCTGATCGAGCGGAAGCCGAGCCGCTCGAGGTGGCGCACGTCCTCCTCGAGCGACCACCGCCGCAGCATGTAGTGGCCGATCGAGAGGCGCTCGTGCGCCTTCAGAGCGGCCAGCGCTCGCGCAGCCACGGCAGGATGAGCTCGTCCGCGACGCGATCCTTCGGGTCCCCGAGCGTCGCCCCCTCGGCGCCGGCGGGCCGGAGGTAGAGATCCGCTCCCGCCAGCTCCGCGTACGCCTTGTCGCGCGCCGCCGAGGCCTCGAACGCGCGCCGGCACTCGGAGGGATAGATGTCGGTGTCGGCGAGCGCGGCCACGACGAGCGTCGGCACGCGCACGTCGGGCAGCGTCCGCTCGCAGGCCGCGTTCGACTGGAGCCCCGACCAGGTCGACAGCCACCCCCGCGCGCTCATGACGCGCCCGAGCCCCTCGCCGTAGTTGCCGTGGATGGGGTCGCGGCCGTACGAGAAGATCGAGCCGAGCGGGCGCGGCGACGGCTCGAGGCTCGGATCCAGGTAGCGCGGATCGGCGAGGGTCCGGTAGACGAGCAGGTAGCGGCGCTGGAGCGCCAGGCGGCTCACGAGCGCGCGCTCGGCGGGCGCCATCCGGGCGCCATCGCTCTTCAGTTTTCCGCGGAAGTACGCCGCCTCCTCGCACCAGCCGAGCGCCTGGCGGTCGAGGCGCTCGCAGCGCGCGCGCTGCGCGGCGCGGAATGCGGCCAGGAAGTCGGGCGCGTAGCGCGACGGGCCGTCCGCCATCGGGCGGTAGCCGTTCCGCGGGTCGTACATGTCGAGGCGCGGGTTCACGGCGGTGGGGTTCGCCTCGTCGATCACGGACGGGTCGAGGCGGTCGAGGAGGAAGACGCCCTCGCCGAGATGCGCGGCGAGGAGCACGAGGCCGTCGGCCGCCGGCATCTCGACCTCACCGAGCGGCACGCGGTCGCCGGAGGGCGCGCGCGCGAGTCGCTCGGCCGGCGGCTTGCCCGCCTGCGCCAGGTAGAAGGCGAAGAGCGAGCCGCCGCCCGAGTTCCCGAGCAGGACGACCCGGCGAAAGCCCCGCTCGCGGAGCCACGCCACGTTCCCCGCCACGTCGAGGAGGAGCCGCTCGTGGAGCGCGTCGGCGTCGTTGTTGAGATTGCGGGTCGGCGCGCCCAGGAACGCGTAGCCGGCGCCCACGAGCCTGGGCACGAGGTAGTGGCGGAAGAAATCGACGCGGGGGTGCATGGCGAGGACGGCGACGTCGGGGTCCTTCCGCGGCGGCAGGTAGAGGATGCCCGCGCCGGTCGGGAGCCCGTCGGCCGCGAAGCAGTCCACGATCTCGCGCCGCACGGCCGGATCGAGCGCCGCGTACTCGTGGGGGAAGCGGAGGCGCGCCGTCATCGCGTCATGGTGGCGCGCTCCTCTGCCGAGATGCCGAGCGCCCGGAACGTCTCCGCGTCGAGCTCCTCGGCGCCGAGCGGGCGCGTCTGGTAGGTCACCTCGAGCTGCTCGCCGTCGGGCCCCTTGAAGGACGCCCCCGGCACGCCGTGCATCGGGAAGAGGCCGAGAAGGCGGAGCCCGAGCACGCCGGTGTAGAACTCGAGCGTCCGCTTCATGTCCGCGACGCTGAGCGCGATGTGATTCACGCCCTGGGTGGGGATCATGCGCCGTCCTGCCACGGTTCGGCGCCGGGCGGCAAGCCTTTGCAAGCGCGCGGGCCTGTGCCATTGGATCCGGGAGTGGCCCGCGTCCTCGGCGACCTCCTCCGCACGGCCGCGCGCGAGGCGCCCGACGCGGAGGCCTTCCGCTACCGGGGCGAGCGCCTCACCTACCGCGACTGGGACGCGCTCGCCGACCGGACCGCCGCGGCACTCGCCGCGCGCGGCATCGGCCGCGGCGACGTGGTGGCGCTCCTCCTGCCCTCCACCCCCTTCTACCTGGTCGCCTACCTGGCCGCCGCGCGCCTCGGCGCGATCACGACCGGCATCAACGTGCGCTACCGGCGGACGGAGATCGGGCACGTCCTCGGCCGCTCCGGCGCGGCGCTCCTGCTCGCCGTCGAGCGCTGGCACGACGCGGACTTCCGCGCGGCGGTGGAGGACCTGCGCCCGGGGCTGCCCGAGCTGCGCGAGGTGGTCTGGTTCCCGGCCGCGCGCCTTACCGCGAGCACGGCCGGGGCGGTCGCCGACCTGGGCGGGAGCGGTCCACCGCCGGCCGTCGCCGTCGCCCCCGACGACCCCGTCGCCATCGTGTTCACGAGCGGCACGA
Organism: Deltaproteobacteria bacterium; assembly: GCA_005879795.1. Classification (NCBI taxonomy): domain Bacteria; kingdom Pseudomonadati; phylum Myxococcota; class Myxococcia; species Deltaproteobacteria bacterium. The sequence continues at coordinate 8,387 of VBKJ01000041.1, read as the reverse complement.
CGGGCGCGCCGAAGGGCGCCTGCTTCACGCACCGGAACCTCCTCGCCGTCGCCGAGATCGAGGCGCGCCGCCACGCGCGCGGCGCCCCGCCCGCCCGCAAGCACCTCGCCGCCGGCCTCTCCTTCGCGCACGTGGGCACCATGGCGCGCATCGCGATCCAGCTCGCGCACCGGGGCGCGGCCCTCGTCCACGACACCTTCGACCCCGCCGCCGTGCTCGAGACGATCGAGCGCGAGCGCCTGGAGCAGCTGGGCGGCATCCCGACCCAGCTCGTGATGCTGCTCGACCACCCCGATCGCCCGCGCCGCGACCTCTCGTCGCTCGAGAGCGTGCTCCTGGGCGGCGCGCCGTCCTCGCCCGAGCTGATCCGCCGCGTGCGGGACACGCTCGGCGTCGAGGTGAGCGTCCGCTACTCGTCGACCGAGGTCGCGATCGCGACCGCCTCGCTCCCCGACGACCCGCCCGAGCGCCTCGCCACCACGGTGGGCAGGCCCACCCCCGGCGTCGAGCTCCGCATCATCGACGAGCGCAACGTGCCCCTGCCCCCCGGCGTGCCGGGCGAGGTCGTCGTCCGCTCGCCCGCGGCGATGGTCCGCTACTGGCGCGACCCCGAGGCCACCGCGGCCACCATCGACGCCGAGGGCTGGGTGCAGACGGGCGACGTGGGCTTGCTCGACGACGGCGGCTACCTCCACCTCCACGGGCGGCGGAGCGACATGTTCATCCGCGGCGGCTTCAACGTCTACCCGGCCGAGATCGAGGACCTGCTCGCCCGCCACCCCAGGGTCGCCCGTGCGGCCGTGGTCGGCGTGCCGCACGCCGTCTTCGGCGAGGTGGGCTGGGCCTTCGTCGTGCCGCGCGACCCCGCCGACCCGCCGACGCTCGCCGAGCTGCGCGCCTTCCTCGGCGCGGAGCTGGCGAGCTTCAAGCGGCCCGACGGGCTCACCGTGCTGCCCGAGCTGCCGCTCACGCCGATGTTCAAGGTGGACAAGCAGGCGCTGCGGGGGAGGCGCTGACCGCCGGGGCGGCCGCCGGCACGGACAAGCTACCCGCGCAGGGTGGCGACGAAGCTCACGCCGAATTTCGTTCCTATGGCGACGGCGACGCCGGCACCGTGCAGCCCGGGTGGACCTCGAGCTCGAGTGTGTCGACGTTCGTGGCGTAGCCCACGCCGACCCGGTTCCCGGCGGCTCCGACGGCCGTGATCGTGTTCGCGCCGAGGCCGAGGACTCGGTCGAGACGCGCCGTCCCGAGCGGGCGGCCGGCGGTGTCGTAGACGCTCAGCGCCGAGGTGAGGTTGTTGAACGTGGCGTACCAGCCATCGCCGGCGAGCACCGGGGTGCACTCGCCGGTCGTCACCCGGCGCGACGGCCCGACCAGCGCAGAGAAGCGGGCCCGTTCGGCGTGCCGGGCGACGTCGAGCACGACCAGCGCCTGCTCGGCCGAGGCGAGCAGGACATCACCATCGGGGGTGCGACCGATCCCGGTCCACGCCCCGGCGGGCACCCAGCCGGCGCCCGGATCCGTGGGCAGGAGCCGGCCGGTCGTCGGATCGACGATCCACCAGCGCTCTCCGACGCGCACTGCGCAGCCGAGCCCCTGCCGAGCGGAGACCGGCACGCTGGCGGCACGGGTCGCGCCCGACGGCGCCTCGTAGATTCCGTACTCGCCCCAGCGGCCGAGGAGGTGGATACGCACCCCACCCATGCCCGCGTCGCGCTCGACGGCGAGGCCCGCGGGCTCCGTGGCCGGCATCGTCCGGCCGCGGTACTGGAGCACGTGCCAGCTGCCGATGGCCCAGTCGGGCGCCGCGGCGGGACGCTCCTCGGGCACGCCGGCGAGTGCGAGCGGCAGCGACTCTGCGTGCGTCGTGGCAACCTTCCGCAGCTCGAAGCAGGCAGCCGGGTCCCCGGTGAGCGGCGCCGCCAGCTCGCGGAGCACGGCGAAGGCGCCGTCGCGCGCCGCCCACGGCGTCGCGACCTCGATCGCCGGCGTGGCGGAAAGCGGCGTCGTGAATGTGCGAAGCGTGCCGCCCGCGCGGGCGAGCCGGCCCGCAAGCCAGCGCTCCCACTGGGTCGGTCGCTCGAAGTGCCAGAGGATGCGGCTGGGCTGCGCCTTCTCGATGCGCTCGACGACCCACGCGTCGAAATTCATCCGCGTGCCGTCGTAGAGCGGCCCAACGGACGGCGGTTCGACGTCGAAGTCGGCCATGGCTGCGTAGAGGTCGAGGAAACGGTCGGGTTGCCCGGCGACGAGCGCGGCGAGCTTCCCGTAGAGCGGGAGGCCGCCCGGGCTGGTCCGATTCTCGCGCTCGAGGTCGTTCTCGCTGAGGACGACGAAGGCGCCCGCGGCGAACTCGCGCCGCCATTCGTGCCCTGCCTCGAAGCAGCGGAGGCACGTGAGCCCGTCCCCGAAACCGGACTCGCCGAAGGGGATCGGCTCACCCCCCCCTTTCGGCAGCGTCGCGTTGAGGAGCGTCACGCACGTGAAGGACCACGCGCCGAGGAGCGCGAACGCGAAGACGGCGAGGCCCCCGACGACGCGGGGGGGGAGGGCGTCGCAGAGCCGCGAGCGGAGCACGGTGAACGCGCCCAGGCTGGCGAGCGCGCACCAGCCGAGGTCGAGAACGAGGAGCCGTCGCGCCGTGGTGAAGCTCAGGACGGGCAACGCGAGCCCGGCGGCCGTCAGGAGCAGCCACAGGAAGGAGCGCGTCGGTCGCCGGAGGGCGGAGAGCAGACCCAGCCCGCCGAGCGCCGCGGCTGGGGCGAGGCACAAACCGCCATGATCGATCCCCCAGCCGAGGGCCCTTCCGCCTCCGCGTTGCAGCCACTGCCCGTGAAAGTAGCCGGCGCCCGCCCGGTCGTAGAGGAAGTATTGCTCGAGGGCGTACCGGAGTTGCCGGTCCAACTCGTCGACGCTGCCCCGCATCGTCTGCAGGACCTCGGCGAGGCTGTGCTCGCCCCGGTTGCCGATGTAGCCGGTGTAGGACGGCCAAACAGTCGGCAAAACGGCCTCCATCCGGCAGAGGAGGAAGACGGCGGCCATCGTGAGGGCCGGGCAGGCGACGAGGGCCACCGCCTTCAGGAAGCTCGTCCGCGTGCGCTGGAGGCCCTGCGCGACGGCCACGAGCACGAGCGGAATCGCCACGCGCGCCGCGTAGTAGTAGTACAGGCTCGACCACGCGACGAGGCCGGAGAGCACGGCAAGGACGAGCGAGCCGCGCCGGCCGGCCTGCAAGCCGAGCCAGATCGTGAGCAATACCTGCGGCACGCAGGCGATGTAGAGCCCGCCGAGCCGGGACCAGACGAGTTCGAGCGGCGAGGCCGCGACGAAGGCCGCGAACAGGAGGCCGACGGGCGGCGAGTGGGCTGCGCGGCCGGCCGCCCAGGCAAGGAGCACGCCGGCCGTGCCGTAGAAGGCGCCGATCACGAGCGGCAGGTGGAACGACGGCCCGAGGACCCGCTGGAATGCCAGCGCGACGGGCAGCATGAGCGGCGAGTCGTGGAGCCAGCCCACCTGGAAGTTGCCCCACGACCGCCGCCAGGCGCTCCAGGCGGTACCGGACTGGAGGAGCTTGGCCACGTGGAGCGTCTCGGCCTCCGGGAACCAGAAGGGCGCCGTCAAGTCGCTCCGGCACCAGGCGAGGCGCATGGCGACCGCGCCCGTGAGGACGAGGCCGAGCAGCGCGAGCTCGTGGCGGCGGCCGATGGTCGCCCTGGCGTCCGGGGCCGGCCGGGAAGCGGCGAAGAGCGAGCGGACGAGCAGCGCGACCGCGCCGATCAGCACCACGAGCGCGAGACCCTGCGCGATCCGGGGCGACGCGGCCAGGAGGTCCCCCGCGGCGATCATGCGGGCGTGAGGAGCGCGGCGGCGCTGGACAACCGCAGCGCGCTCCCGCTAAGGTCCGGCGCCCTCGCGGTTCGGTACGTACCCGTTCCCCGGCGGCAACGACGCGCATGACGGCACGCGACTTCGACGGCGCGAACGTCCTCGTCACGGGCGGGGTCGGGTTCATCGGCAGCGCGCTCGCCATCCGCCTCGTGGAGCTCGGCGCGCGGGTGACGCTCCTCGACGCGATGATTCCCGACTACGGCGGGAACCTCTTCAACATCGAACCGATCCGGGACCGCGTGACGCTCAACATCTCGGACATCCGCGACCGCCACGGCATGAACTACATCGTGCGCGGAAAGGACTACGTCTTCCACCTGGCCGCGCAGGTGAGCCACCTCCGCAGCATGGTAGTCGACCCCTTCGACGACATCGACATCAACATCAAGGGGAGCGCGATCCTCCTCGAGGCCTGCAAGGCGCACAACCGCAGCGTGATCATCGTGCGGGCAGGGACCCGGGGGCAGTATGGGCCCGCGGCGCGCTTGCCGGTGTCCGAGGACGCGCCGACCAATCCAAAGGGGATCTACGAGATCTCGCAGCTCACGGCCGAGAGGATGATGCAGGTCTACCACGAGCAGTTCGGCATTCGCTCCGTCAACCTGCGGCTGACGAACGTCTACGGTCCCCGGGCGCAGATGCGTCATTCGCAGTACGGAGTGGCGAACTGGTTCGTGCGACTCGCGATCGACGCGCAGACGATCGAGATCTTCGGCGACGGATCGATCAAGCGAGACTTCCTCTACGTCGACGACTGCGTCGACGCGCTCGTCGAGTGTGCCCGGTGTCCGGCGGCGCACGGTCAGGTCTTCAACGTCGGGTCCGGGACGCCGACCACTTTCCAGGAGTTTGCCGAAACGTTGATCGCGATTGCCGGCACGGGACGCTGGGAGTACGCGCCGTTCTCGCCGGAGCGCGCAGCGCAGGAGCCGGGCGACTTCTACGGCGACATCTCCCGAATCGCAAACGTGGTGGGATGGCAGCCGCGGACGTCGGTCGAGAACGGGATCCGTCCGACGGTGGACTACTACCGGAAGTGGAAGGCCCACTACTGGTGACCGCGGCGGCCACGTACGTCGACCGCCGGGCGATCGTCGACACGCCCCACGTGGGCGCCGGCACTCGCATCTGGGAGTTCGTCCACGTGCTGCGCGGGGCGCGCATCGGCCGCAACTGCAACATCAACTCGCACGTCTTCGTCGAGAACGACGTCGTCATCGGCGACGGCGTGACGGTCAAGTGCGGGGTGTACCTCTGGGACGGCATCCGGCTCGAGGATCGGGTCTTCGTGGGTCCGAACGTGACCTTCACGAACGACCCGCTGCCGCGAAGCCGGCGCCCCGTCGAGCCCGCGATCACGACCGTGCGGGAGGGGGCATCGCTCGGTGGGGCGGCGGTGATCGGTCCGGGAGTCACCATCGGGCGCTGGGCCATGGTCGGGATGGGAAGCGTCGTGACGAAGGACGTACCCGACCATGTGCTCGTCTACGGAAACCCGCTCCGGCAGGCGGGCTGGGTCTGCTTCTGCGGCGCCAGGACGGCGAGCCGGCCGCGCACATGTCGACATCGACGGTCCCGTTCGGCGACCTAGCGCGCGAGTACGCCGCGATCCGCGCCGAGGTGGACGCGGCCGTGGCCGCCGTGCTCGCGCGCGGCCGCTTCCTCCTGGGCGAGGAGGGCGAGGGATTCGAGCGCGAGTTCGCCGAGTGGCTCGGCGTCGAGCACGTCGTCGCCTGCGCGTCGGGCACGGAGGCCCTGGCGCTCGCGCTCCTTGCGCTCGGCGTCGGGCCCGGCGACGAGGTGCTCCTCCCCGCCAACACGTGCGTGCCGACGGCGACCGGTATCCGGATGACCGGGGCGACGCCGGTGCCGGTGGACATCGATCCGGCGACCCTCATGATGGATCCGGCCAGGGCGCGGGCGGCCGTCGCGCGGCGTACACGCGCGGTGATCCCCGTTCATCTCTACGGCAGCCCCGCCGACCTCGCGCCGCTCCTCCAGCTCGGCGTGCCGGTGGTCGAGGACTGCGCCCAGGCGCACGGCGCCCGCTACGCCGGGCGGAAGGTCGGCACCTTCGGCGTGCTCGCGTGCTTCAGCTTCTATCCGTCGAAGAACCTCGGCGCGTACGGCGACGCGGGCGCCGTCGCCACGTCGGACACCGGGCTCGCGAAACAGCTTCGCATGCTCCGGCAGTACGGGCAGCGGACGCGCTACGTTCACGAGATCCAGGGGCTCAATAGCCGGATGGACGAGCTGCAGGCCGCGATCCTGCGCGTCAAGCTGCGCCACCTCGATGCCTGGAACCGGCGCCGCGCGGAGATCGCCGCGATCTACGCGCGCGAGGTTCGCGGGGTCCAGATCCCGGCCGTGACGGCGGGCGGCGAATCGGCCCATCACCTCTTCCCCGTGCTCTCGGACCGCCGCGACGAGTTGCTGGCGCATCTCGGCAGACGCGGCGTGACCGCGCTCATCCACTACCCGGTCCCGCTCCACCTCCAGCCCTCGTACCGCGCCTGGGGCCTCGGACCGGGCGCCTTCCCGGTCGCGGAAGCCGCGGCCGGTCGGCTCGTGAGCCTGCCGCTCTTCCCCCAGCTCACCGAAGCGGAGATCGCGGCCGTCGTCAGTGCGGTGCTGGAGTTTCATGGTTGATATCTCCGTCGTCGTCCCGGTCTTCCACAACGAGGAGAGCCTCCCGGACCTCACGGCGGCGCTCGAACGCGCGGCACCCGGGCCGGAGTTCGAGTACGTCTTCGTCGACGACGGGTCGGAGGATGGGTCGTGGCGGGTCCTGGAGGAGTACGCGGCGCGCGAGCCGCGCGCCCGGCTGGTGAAGCTCTCGCGGAACTTCGGCTCCTTCACCGCCTGCGTCGCGGGGCTCGCCCATGCGCGCGGGCGCGCCGCGGTGCTCATCTCGGCCGACCTCCAGGATCCGCCCGAGCTCATCCCAGCGATGGTCGCGCTGTGGCGCGCGGGCCACGAGGTGGTCCTCGCCGTGCGCGCGGAGCGCGCGGAGGGTTTCGTGCAGCGCCTGGTCGCGGGCCTCTACTACCGCGCGATGCGGCGATGGGCGTTGCCCGACATGCCCGTCGGCGGGTTCGACTTCGTGCTCATCGACCGCAAGGTGGTCGACACGGTCGTCGCGGTCAAGGAGAAGAACACGACCCTCATGGGGCTCATCCTCTGGACCGGCTTCCGGCGCGCGACGATTCCCTACGCTCGCCGCGCCCGGGAGAAGGGCCGGAGCATGTGGACGCTCCGGAAGAGGCTCAAGTACTTCATCGACTCGTTCGTCTCGTTCTCGTACTTCCCGATCCGCCTGGTGCAGCTCCTGGGAGTGCTGTTCGCGGTCGCCGGCTTCACGCACGCCGTCGTCGTGACCGTGTTGCGGCTCACCAACAACATCCCGATCCAGGGGTGGACGGCGCTCATGGTCGTGATCCTTGTCATGGGCGGCGTCCAGCTCGTCACGCTCGGCGTGCTCGGCGAGTACCTCTGGCGCGCGCTCGACGAGACGAAGCGGCGGCCGCTCTTCATCGTGGACCGCGTCGTCGAAGGGACCGGGCGGGAGGCGCAGGAGCGGCTCGACTAGATGTGCGGGCGGCTCGAGCCGACCCCTCGGCCCCGACGGCCTCACCGTGCTCGCCGAGCTGCCGCTCACGCGCCCATGTTCAAGGTGGACAAGCGGGCGCTGCGGGAGGAGCGGTGAGATGGACGGGACCGGGGGGACGTCGGAGGGAACGGCGAACACGGGCGCCCAGGCGGCGATCCCGCTCAGCGTGGTCCTCCCCGCCTACAACGAGGCCGCGAACCTGCCAGCGACCGTCGCGGGCGCGCTCGCGGTGCTGCGCGAGCTCGGCGGACGGTTCGAGGTCATCGTGGTCGACGACGGCAGCCGTGATGGGACCGGCGCGCTCGCCGACGCGCTTGCCCGCGAGACGCCCGAGGTCCGCGCCGTGCACCACCCGAGCAACCGGGGCTACGGCGCCGCGATCCGCTCGGGCTTCGCCGCCGCCACCCTGCCCTGGCTGTTCTTCACCGACGCGGACGGCCAGTTCGATCTGCGCGAGCTGCTCCCGCTGCTGCCGCACACGGCGCGGGCCGACATCGTCGCCGGCTATCGCCTGCGCAGGCACGATCCGTGGTTCCGGCGCCTCTACGCCTGGCTCTTCGGCCGTCTCCTCGTCCGCGCCCTCCTCGGCGTGCGCGTGCGCGACCTCAACTGCGCCTTCAAGCTGCTCCGCCGCGATCTCGTCGCCGGCCTCGACCTCAGGTCCGACGGCGCCCTCATCAACGCCGAGCTGCTCGGCAAAGCGCAGCGCGCCGGGGCGCGCATCGTCGAGGTGGGCGTGCACCACCTGCCGCGACGGGTGGGAACGCAGACCGGCGGCAACCCCCGCGTGATCGCGCGTGCGTTCTGGGAGCTCCTCGCGCTGCGCGCGGAGATCCGGGCGCCGCGCGCCAAGCTGGGGCGCTGAGCGGCAACCCCGTCGGGGGTG
>VBKJ01000040.1 GCA_005879795.1 Deltaproteobacteria bacterium | reverse complement strand
CGCCCACCGCGATCCTGAGCCTCCCGCCGTCCGGCATCGCCTGAATGCCGTTCATGAGCACGTTCGCGAGCACCTGCTGCATCTGGCTCTGATCGAGACGAGCGAACACCGGGGCACTCGCGACACGCTCGACCCGGACCTTCGCACGCTCGGCCGCGGGGGAAACGAGTTCGAGCGTGCGCGCGACCAGCTGTTCCAGGTTGGCGAGACCCATCTTCGGGCCCCGCCTTCGCGAGAAGTCGAGCAGCTGCTGGATGATGCCGGTCATCCGGTCGGCCTGCTCGAGAATGGTGCGCCCGTTGGCGGTGGCGTCGGCGGTTGACGCCGTGCCTTCCGCGAGGAGCTCGGCACGGGCCATCACCACGTTCAGCGGCGTGCCGAGCTCGTGCGCGACACCGGCGGCGAGCTGGCCCACGGTCGCGAGCCGCTCCGTGTGGCGGAGCTGCTCGAGAGCCGCGACGCGGGCCGCGGTCTCGTCCACCACCCGCCGGTTCGCCTCCGCGATCCGGTCGCACATCGCGTTGATCTCCGCCGCGAGCTCCCCCATCTCGTCCCGCTGCGACAGGACGAGCGGCCGCGAGAAGTCGCCGGCGCCCGCGCGTCGCGCCTTGTCGCGGAGGCGTACGAGGGGACGGCCGACGAGCCGGAGCTGAAGCGCGATCGCGAGCAACGCGCAGATGGCGATCACCGCGATCGTCGCACCGAGGATGGCGAGATGGCTCATGCGGACGAACGTCTGCTCGTGCCCCAGCGGCTCGACGGCTGCGAGCGCGGTCGGGTGCGCGGCGGTCCTCACCTCCGCCCAGGCGTGTAGCCAGTCCTGGCCGTCGGCCTCACGGAGCGTGTGGCGTACGATCTCGCCGGCCTTGAGCCTCCGAATGTCGTCGTCGGAGAGCGGCGGCCGATCGGGAGCGTCTCGGGCAAGGGAAACGATGCGCACGGCCCCTTCCCGTGCCCCGATCCGGCGGGTGGACAGGTCGATCAGCTCGCGCACCCGCACCTCGCCCTCGCGCGCCCACACCGACTCGATCACGCCGACCCACGCGAGGCCGTTGCGCCGGGCCCGGTGCGCGTCGGCTTCGAACAACACGACCTCGTTGGAGATCTGGATCTACGCGTAGGTCGCCATGACGGCGACGATCCCGAGCACGAGCGCGATGCTGAGCTTGGCCGCGAGCTTCATCTCTCTCCCCCGCTGTGAGCCGGGCGCCGTACACGGGCCCGACGTGGAACCCTAACGCATGAAGCACCCCGAAGAGTAGAGCCGCAGGGTCCTTCGCCGCGCGACCCGGCGGAGGGCCGGAGCACCGTGCCCTTCTGACCCGGGTGTCGAAACGACCCGCCCCTCCCACGCGGCCGGCCGGTGCGATGGCGCGTGCTTCAGCCGGCATGCCCGGTGCTTTCGCGCTCGACACGACGCCCCACCATGAAAGTCCTCGCGATGGCGGTGAACAAATGCATGGGAGGCGGGGCACGTCAGCCCGGACGGCCGCCCGCCTTTCTCCCCCTGGACTTCGAGCCGATAATGCCGGCGCAGTGGGAGGCGAATCGCGGCGAAGACGCCGCCCTCCAGCCCGAGAAGCGGCTCATGTTCGCGGTGCTGACCGACGCGATCGAGCTCATCCTGCGCGACGGCCGCGCGGCCAACGCACGCAACGCCATTCACATTCGCCGCGCCGCAGAATGGATCGGCTCCAACGACCGCGGATGGGGGTTCTCGTTCGTCGACATCTGCGAGGCCCTCGGGTTCGAGCCCGAGGGGCTTCGCAAGGGGATCGCCCGGCTCGCCCAGCAACGAGCCGGCACGCACTGAGCGCAAACCTGACGGCGCCCGGTCAGCGCCGCTGTGGCCAACCGGACTGCCGTCGCCATCGGTACTCCTCTTTCCTACAACCCCGCTCCCCAGCGGTACCGCCACGCGATGCCGAACGTATCGAAGCTGCTCCCGATCCGCGTGATCACGCCGGTGCTGGCAAGAGCTTGATCGAGCTGGGGGGCCTGCGTCCGATAAGAGGCGATTCTGTCAACATCGACTTTGGTTTGGGGCTATGCCCCTCCGGCGCGCCGCCGGGATCAACGCGGTGGCCGCCGTACCGGGGACGACGGCGAGGACCTCGCGCGCAGCGAACCGGAGGACGCTCGGCGGCTGGAACCGCCGAACAGCGCCACCATCGCGAGGAGCGCGCCCGTGAGCACGCTCCCCGCGAAGGCGGGCTTTCCATGGAGCGGGTGCAGGGCGCTCGTCAGCAATGCCGCGTCAGCCGCCCGCACCGTGGCGCGGCTCCTTCACGCGGTCGGCGGAGATCCAGCCCTGCCGGGCGAAGTCGGTGAGGACGGCCTCATGGCGTCGTGCGAGCATCGTCGGACCGTGTACCCTCAGCCTTCCATGCAGGCGGCGAAGGCGCGGTCGTACGCGCTGCTGGTCTCCTGCTGCTGCGCCTGCTGCGCGGCCATCGACCGTCGGCGCCCGCGGACACCACCGAGGACGGCACCCGCGGCCGCACCCTTCCCGGCGTCGCCGGCGATCGCTCCGACCGCCGCACCGAGCCCGGCGCCGCGCGCCGCCCCGCCGACCACCCCGCGGGCGTGCTGACCGGGCTGCGCCGGCGGGGGCGGGGCGCCGGGATCGACGCCGCTCTGCGCCTTGGCCCAGTTGTAGCACTCGTAGGAATCCTTGTTCTGCTGCTCCGCGGACTGGCCCTTCTGCGGATACACGAAGACGTCGGCCGCGAACCCGGTGCCCGCCAGCGCGAGCGTCGCCGTCCCCGCTACCACGTACTGCACGACGGTTTTCATGTGTGCGCGGACCTCCTCATTGATGTGGCTCCGCCACTCCGAGCGTCGGGGCAGATGGACGCCTGCGCCCGGCCCCTCGGCGGGAGCTGAACCAAAGAACGCGATGACCGCAAATAGGACTTTCGTTTACGTCCGTCTGGGTGGACGACGCAAGGACCGGCCCTGCGACGGTTTGAACCACATCCGCCCCACTCGCGGGGACCGACAGCGGAACGTACCCGCTCGCCGTCTGCCCACCTCCTCACGAACTGGGCGGCCGCCGAGGCCGGGGTTCGGAAGCGATGTCCCCGGCTCTCATGCATGTTGGCTGGTAAGCCGGCCTCAGCCGACTGTTTGACTGGCCGACGCGATTCGAGCTAGGAGCGGCGCCAATCGGCCGCCAACCGAGGAGGTGCAGCATGCGTGACCAGAGAGTGACTGCGCTCGGGCTCGCCGCAATCCTCATCCTGAGTGGCTGCAGCGCCATGCGGGAGCGGCGATGGAGTTACTGTGCGGTCGCCGGTGGACTCGCCGGAGCCGCTGTCGGCGCCGGCACTGCGGGGGGGCTCGTCAATGCGTACGAGAAGAACCGCTCCGACGAGCACACCGGCGCTGCAGCAGGAGGGGGCGCGGTTGTCGGAGCAGCCATTGGAGCTCTTCTCGGCCACGTAATCTGCGATCCGACAGAGGAAGCGCCACCGCCTCCGCCCCCACCTCCACCGCCTCCTCCACCGCCGGCGGCGAAGCACATCGAGCTCTCGGCCGACACGTACTTCGACTTCGACAAGGCGACGCTGAAGCCCGCGGGCAAGGAGCGCATCGATACGGAGGTCGTGGGGCCGATGAAGCAGCATCCCGAGGTCCGCGCGCTCGTCGAGGGCCATACCGACTCGATCGGCTCCGACGCGTACAACCAGCGGCTGTCCGAGCGGCGGGCCAACGCCGTCGCCGATTACATGGAGGCACAAGGGATCTCGTCGTCGCGGATCACGACGAAGGGTTGGGGGAAGTCCAAGCCGGTCGCCGACAACCGGACGAAGGAAGGCCGGGCGCGGAACCGGCGCGTCGAGATCACGGAATAGGTTCCGTCTCCGACGCACGCACGGCGGGTCGGGGTAGAACCCGACCCGGCCGTCTTGCATCTAGGGTGACCGCCGACGGATGCGGTCGAGCAGCTCCTGCACCCGCGGGTTACCGGGGGATAGCGCCGCGAGCCTCGCCGCCGCATCTCGCGCGCGCGACCAGTCGTTCCCCTGCGCGTACAGGACGGCGAGCGCGTATGCGATCTCGGGATCTTCCGGATCGATCTTCTCGGCCTTCACGAATGCCGCCTCCGCCTCCGCACGCCGGCCGAGGCGCTGGAGCGCGAGGGCCTCGTTGTATCGCACCCGGGCACGCGTCGGCATGAGGTCGGCGGCGCGGCCGAGCGCGGCCGCCGCCTCGGGTAGACGGTCCTCCTCGCCGAGCAGCAGGCCGAGTGAGTACTGGAGCTCGCCCTGGTCGGGGACGCGCGCGATTCCGTCCCGGAGGACGCGCTCGGCATCCGGGTTCCGGCCGAGTTCATTCAGCAGACGGGCGAGGTTCAACCGCGCCGGAGTGAAGTCCGGGTCGAGCCGAAGCGCGCTCCGGTAGTGTTCCTCCGCGAGCACATGCCTACCCTGGTTCTCGTACAGCACCGCGAGGTTCAGGTGCGGACCCGGCAGATCGAGGGCGGCAGTCTGGGCGACGATGAACTCCCCGACCACCCGCTCGTCCGCCTGGCGCTGCGACGCGTCGAGACGATCGGACGGCACCGAGGAAAGCACACGCGCCGCCTCGATACGGACGGCGCGCACCGGATCGCGGAGCAACGGGGCGACGAGCGACGCACGCTCCTCCGGAGGGATGCGCTCGAGGCCGGCCACGGCGGCGGTCCGCACCGCGGGGTCGGGATTGCGCGTGCCCGCGACGCTCGCCGGAACGCTCGCGGGCCCGTAGTGCCGGAGGAGGTCCAGCGCCGTGGCGCGCACGATTGCAGGTTCCGAGGAATCCTGGGCCAGGTTCACGAGGGCCTCCTCGGCCCCTCGCCGGCCCGCGCGTCCCGCCGCCAGCACCTCGCCGTAGTGCGCCTCGTGACGCCGGTCGGCGCCGTACCAGCGCGCGACCGCATCGGCGGCCCACTCGGGCGTCCGGTCGGCGTGGCACCCCGAGCACGCATTCGGCGTTCCGATCTTCACCGTGAGATCGGGGCGCGGGATCCGGATGGCGTGATCGCGACGCGCGTCGATCACCATGTAGTTCCGCGCGGGCATGTGGCAGTTGACGCAGAGCGCGCCTGGCGAGCCGGGAGAGTGGAAGTGGTGGGCCGGTGAGTCGTAGGACTTCGCGCGAAGGCCGGGGAACCGCCGCGTGTCCGGCTCCGCTTGGTGGCATCGCAGGCAGAGCGCGTTGCCCTCCGCGACCAGCGTCAGGCGGTGCGGATCGTGGCAGTCGGTGCAGCGGACACCGGCCTGGTACATCCGGCTCTGCCGGAAGGAGCCGTATTCGTACACCTCACCGAGCTGCTGGCCGTCGGCGTGGTAGAGGTCGGCGTTGAGCAGCGCGGGCAGGTAGTCGTCGTAGAGCGGCTCGCCGGGCACCGGCGCGGCGACCAGCTCCGATCGACGCGAGTGGCACGCGGCACAGACCTCGATCTCGCGTTCCGCGCCTCCTTGGAGATCGATGAGTCCGTCGTCCTGCGCGCGCCGAGCCGTCTTTGAGCGGGCCCAGGCGACGTGTGGTTCACCAGGACCGTGGCACGACTGACAGCTCACGTTGATCTCGGACCACGTGGTTGCGTAGCGGTCGGTACCCGGGTCGTAGTTCTTCCGCAGATTGGTCGAGTGACACGAGGCACACATCGCGTTCCAGCTCTGGTAGCGGCCGGTCCAGTGGAGCACGTCACCGGCCGGCGTCTTCTCGTCGGGGTAGAGGTGGAACCAGCGTCGACGCTGCGTGTCCCACGCGATCGCGAGCGCCTGGAACCGGCCGCCGGGCTGCGCGATGAGGTACTGCTGGAGCGGATGGACGCCGAAGGTGTAGGCGACGTCGAAGTCGGCGACGGCTCCGTCGGGTCCGTCGGTGTGGACGACGAACTTCCCGTCGCGGCGGAAGAAGCGCGAAACGACGCCGTCCCGCTCGAACTCCGCTCCGGTGAAGTCGCCGAGCACGGTCACCTCGGTCGCGGGCGCCATGGCCTGGAAGTGATGCGAGATTGCCCAGTCCTTCGCTTGCGCCGGATGACATTGGAGGCAGAGGTCGTTGCGGACGTAGGAGCTGCGCTCCGCGGGCGGTGCCTCCGCGTGACGGAGCCATGGCCATGCAACGGCCGCCGCAGCTGCAAGGCCGGCGACGAGCAACGCGCCTCTCAGCCAACGGGCCGCAGCCAAAGGTCCGCCCACGTGGCGGACGTCCCTCGGACTCCGTCCGCGCCGGGTTCCGCGATCCGAACGGCGCGCCAAACGGTCGATCCCCCAGCTCTTCATCCGCCAGTCGGGCTCGGCGGATCGATCCTCCTTACACCGTGATTGGCCTGGGGCGCCCGGACACCCTCAGCCGCTCTTCTCCACGGTCCTCGTCTGCCTCGTCGTCGGGCATCCGCAGAGCACGACCATGCCCGCGGCCATGATCGCGGCGACCCTGCTCGTTACGTTCGGTGATCCGATCGCCATCCCGTCCCTCCGCTCGACGCGGGATCGCTAACGTGATGAGTCCATCACGGGACCAAAGGCTCGCCCTCCTGTGCAACTGGCTTGTGCGGTCTATCGATGCGTCTGCACGCCTGTCAACTCGCGTCGGATTGGCATCGGACGTGCACCGCCTGCGCGAGGCGCGGCGGATGCCGCCAAATGGAGAGCCAAAGATGCTCACCGAGATCCCTCAGTTCTCTGGCTCTAACGGAGCGACTGCGGACAAGCGATCCGGTCACTACCGGCGGCCGTGGTACCGGTGCTTCCCGGGCACCCGCCGCGCAAGGTCGCGGAGCGCGCCAGGGGCGAGCGACGAGAGCGGGTGCACCGACACCCGCGGCGACGCGAGTGGACCGCTCACGTCGAAGTCGAACGCTTGGACGCCCTGCCGCTCGTTCCCCGCGATCAGGGACCCGAGCAACGGTACCCGGCCCGCCGCCGTATTGATCCCGTAGTACGACGGGACGAGCGTGCCGTGAAGCGAGCTCGTCAGCTCGGCCCGGTCGATCGTGCCGGACACGAGGAGGTTGACCGACGGGCCCCGGGCGAGCGCGTCCGTGATCGTGACGGTGCTGCCATGGCTGGCGATGCCGGCGTCGAGGCGCTCGAACCGGACACCCCGTTCCTCGAGCAGGCTCGTGATCCCCGACAGGGACGCGAGCGTCGCCACGCGCGTTAGCATCGGCGAGCGGAGGAGCGTGAAGTCGTGGAGCTCGAGACGCCCGTCGAACGGCATTCCCGGGCCCGCGAGGTCGACAATCCCGGCGTACGCGAGCCGTCCTCCGGTCGCGTCGGCGCCCTGTCCGAGCGCGCGGAAGAGCGAGCCGGCGTCGTCCGAGGTCAGGACGAACTCGTGACCGGCGGACGCGGACCGGAGGACGAGCGTCAGGTGGCCGGGCGGGTGGAGAGCATCGCGCGCTGCGACCGCGGCGGCCGCGTCGAGCGATCCGAGTGCGTTGCCATCCTCCGCGAGCGCGGCACGGCCCCTCACCGACGCGCCGCCCGCCGAGCACGCGAAGCGCTCGATCACGGTCGCCTTGCCGCCGGCAAGGACGACGCGCGCCTCCGCGCGGCCGGGTGCGCCGGGCGGCTTCGCCACCGCGAGGAGGGGTACCACGACGCTCGCGTCCGAGAGGTCGGCGGCGACGTCGAGTGATCCGTCGCCGTCCTCTTCGACGAGCCTGGCGCGCACGCCGATCGATCCGTCGAGCCAGGGTCGGACGTCGAGCCCGAGCGCAGCGCGCTCCGCCGATCCGAGGCGGCCCGTGACATCGACGCATCGAGGCGAGCCGCCTCGGCCGAGCGCCTCGCGCCAGACGAGGTCGATCGGTGCCCCCTCGAGTCGCCCGTGCCCGGCGACGTGGAGCGAGCGGTCTCGCAGGCCGACCTCGAGCTCGCCGTCCGAGAACGACCAGCCGCGGAGCACCCGCGGAACGGCGGCGTCCCGGATCGCGGCCGAGACCGTGACGGGGATATTCTCCGCGCGCGCACCCGACCGCAGCGGGACCGCGAGCCGAACGTCGGCGGTCAGCGACCCCTCGAGCGTGTCCGCCCGGAGGCCGCCTTCGGCGGCGGGGCCGAGCCGCTGGGCGAGCGCCACCGCCGCGGCGAGGGGTCCTCGCACGGCGGCCTGCACGGCGGCCTGCCCGGCCGGGACGTCCAGGTCGACCTTGCCGTGCGCAACCTCGAGGCCGCCGACGGCACCCCGTGCGACGCGAAGGTTCCAGCGGTCGCGCGTGAACGTTCCGTCGCCCGCGATGCCGGTCACCGGCGGTAGCCCGTTGAGGCCACGCACGTTGAGCCCGTCGAAGATCAGGGATCCGCTGGGCGCCGACGCGACGACGCCGTCGCCCCCCAGCCGCCCCGCGACGCGGAGCGACGCCTCGCGGACCAATCCCCCGGAAACCCGGCTCGCGAGCCAGTCGCGGACGGAGGGCGCGAGCGCGTTCGGCCAGTAGGAGCGAAGCTCGTCGGTCGCGAGATGCGAGACGTGCGCCTGGATCTCCACACGGCGCTCGGCATGGACGCCCGCGACTTCCCCCTCGATCCGAACGCCTGCGTGGTCGAGGTTCACGGACAGGCTCTCGACCGTGATCGTGTCCGCCGGCACGTCGAGGACGGCCGCCACCCGGAGGCCCAGCACCGGGAGCTTGGCGGCGGGCAGCTCGGGCGCCGAGATCGTCCCGGCGCCGCCTTCCGCCTCGAGCCGTACGCGGCGCGGGACCAGGTGAGGCCCGACCTCGACCTGCATGCTGCCCGTCACGGGAAGCGCGACTCGCGCCAGGAGGGATCGCATGCCGTCGGGCGCGAGGGCTGCCGCGGCCGCCGGTTCGAGCGTGTCGAAGCGGAGCGTCACGCTGCCCCCCTCGTCTGCGGGCAAGAGCACCGCCGCGTGCAGCGGCACGACGCTCTTCTCCAGCTCGAGGCGGGCGGCCAGGGTCATCGCCAGGGCCTCGTGCCGGCGCTCGACCACCATCTGGACGGCCGCGGCGCGCCAGCTGGCACCGCTCCTGGGATCCGTCGCCACCACCTCGCCGTCGCGCACTTCGATGCGGCTGAGCGACGCCGCCGGCCCCGCCCGCGCGAAGAGCTTCTGCAGCCCTTCCACACCGCCCGTTCCGCCGCCCTCGCCCAGACCGAGATCGAAGCCGCCGTCCGCGGCACGGACGAGCCGCAGGCGCGGCTCGATCAGCTGCACGGCTCGCGGGGCAAGGATCCCGTGAAGAAGCGCCCGTACGCCCGGCCGAAGCGTGAGAGCCGGCACGGTCGCCACTGGCTCGCCGCCGGCGCCGACGACGCGGACGTCGCGCGCCCGGAGCGCGAGACGGCGATCGCGAACGTCCCAGGCGAGCTCCGCGGACCCGATCCGCACCGCAAATGACGCATCGGGGCGGGAGAGCGCCCGCTCGACGAGCGGAACGAGAAAGCCGAGGTCGATCGTGCCGCGCTCGAGGCGCCAGGCGAGGAGGCCAGCCCCGAGCATCCCGCCCAACGCCAGGACCGTGAGACTCGCAAACAGAAGGTGGCGCCGCCTGGCGCGAGGCTCATGCACCAGGGCGTCCCCACGGCCGGTCGTGGCCGGCCGCCTGCTGGTCGCGGACGGCCGTCGCGATCTCGCGGCTGAGCCCGCCGAGCGCGCGGCTCAGGGCCGCGACCGCTGCGTCGGTGTCGGCTCCGCCTGCCCGCTCCTCGATCCGCGACGTCCGTCCGACGAGCACGGCGCCGTCCGCCACCCGCACGACGTGCCACTGCGCCGCGACGTCGGCGTCGCCGGTCTCCGTCGCCTCGAAGCGGAGCACCACGACGTCGATCGCCAGCTCGGGGCGCTCGGTCCGCTGCCAGGGGTACAGGACGACCCGCGGCGTCCCGAGGAGGCCGACGAGGTTCTGCTGCAGCGTCGTCCGGAATGCCTCGCGGAGCGGTTCGGCCCAGCGATCGAACGTCGAGATCGCGATCTCGTTCGCTTGCGTCCGGCGCACCACCGACATGCGGTCGAGATAGCCGGGGAAGACGATCGGCCCGAGGCCGAGACTCATCTCGAGTTTGCCCGCGGGCACGGTCGCGAGCTCTTCGGGGCCAAGCGGGGCGAGCGTGAAGAACCGCGAACGATCGGGCCGCGCCCCGAGCCCGCACCCGGCCACCATCGAGATCGCCAGGACGAGGTCGCGCGCACGCCGCGTCATCGCTCGTCCTTCGCGCGGCCGAAGACGACCGCGTTCGGGTTGCGCTCGAGGTAGTCGGCGAGGTCGCTGAGCGCGCGCGCCGCGCGCCCGAGATCGCTGACCGTTCGCGTCGCCTCGACCGCGAGCGGCCCGTCCGGAGCGAGCAGCGTATGGACGTCGTCGAGCGCCGCGCGCGCGGACTCCGCCGCGCGCCGGGCCTCGTCCACGGTCCCCTGCGCGCTCGTCGCGAGCGGTCCGGTGTGCGCCCGGAGATCACCCACGAGGTCCTTCGCCGACTCGACCAGCCCGGGAAGCTGGTCGACAGCTGCATGGAGCTCGGGCTTCTTCACGATCCCGTTGACGTTGGCGATCACGTCGTTGACCCCCTTGCCGATCGCCTCGAAGTCCACCGCCCGGAGCTCGGCGAGCACATCGCTGACGGACTTCGTCATCTCCTCGAGTGCGGTCGGCAGGGTCGGAAGCTCCGGAACGGGCGCGTCCTCGCGCTGCACGAGGTCGAGCCGACTTCCCGGGAGCAGGTCGAAATCGACGTACAGCACGCCGGTCACGATGCTGAGCGCCTGCAGCCGCGCCCGGAGGCCGTTGGAGATGAACTCCCGGAGTACCTCGCGCGTCGGGGCGCGCTCGGCGCCGAGCTCGCGCAGCCGGTCCTCGTCGAGCTTCAGGAACACCGGGATGCGCGGATCGCCGCGCACCTGCGCGTAGCGCAGGCGGACATCCGTCACCTGGCCGACCTGCACGCCGCGGAACTTGACTGGGGCACCGATGTTCAGGCCGTTCACCGAGCCCGGGAAGTAGCAGACATAGTTGTACGCCTTCTCGAACAGGCGTCCGGAGCCCCAGATGGTAATCGCCACGACGCCGAGCACGAGCGCACCGATCACGAACGCGCCGATGACGGCGGGGTTCACGCGTTTACCCATGATGGCTCCCTTCTGCCCCGCGCGTGAGGAACTCCCGCACGCGCGGGTCGGTCGAGCGCGCGAGCAGCTCCTTCGGCGCGCCGGAAGCGATCATCGTACGGCTGTCGGCGTCGAGGAAGACGCTGTCGTCGGCGATCGTGAAGATGCTCGGGAGCTCATGGGTGACGACCACGATGGTCGCGCCGAGGCTCTCGCGCAGCTCGAGGATCAGCTCGTCGAGCCGGCGGGAGCTGATCGGGTCGAGCCCAGCCGACGGCTCGTCGAAGAACAGCACCTCCGGGTCGAGCGCGATCGCGCGCGCCAGGCCGGCCCGCTTCTGCATGCCGCCGCTGATCTGCGACGGGTAGTAGTCCTCGAACCCCCGGAGCCCGACCAGCGCCAGCTTGAGCGCGGCCACGTCGCGCATCTCGCGGGGCGCGAGGTCCGTGTACTCCCCGAGCGGCAGCATCACGTTCTGTGCCAGCGTGAGCGAGCTGAACAGCGCGCCCGCCTGGTAGAGGACGCCGAAGCGCCGGAGCATCCGCTCGCGCGCGTCGGGCGGCGCGGTGGAGAAGTTCTCCTCGCCGTAGAAGATCGTGCCCGCGGTGGGTGCGTTGAGCCCGATCAGGTGGCGGAGCAGCGTGCTCTTGCCGCAGCCGCTGCCGCCCATGATCACGAACACCGACCCGCGAGCGACCTCGAACGTGAGGTCGCGCATGATCACGAAGCTGCCGTACGCCATCGTGAGTCCGTCGACGCGGATGTGGGCGTTGCTAGATGCCGAGGACATGGAACACGACCGCGAAGATGCCGTCCGCGACGATGACATAGACGATCGCTCGCACCGCCGCCCGCGTCGCGGCGTCACCGACCGCGGACGCGCTCCGGCCGGCGCGCATGCCCTCCATGCAGCCCGCGAGCGCCACCAGCACGCCGAATACGACGCTCTTGCCGACGCCGGTCGTGAAATCCGCGACGGTGATCGCGCCCTTCGTCTGCTCCCAGTACTGCGTCGCGCTGAGGTCGAGCATCGTGGTCCCGACCACCACGCCGCCCAGGATTCCGATGAAGTCGGCGTAGATCGCGAGCAGCGGCATCATGAGCGAGAGCGCGAGCATGCGCGGCAGGACGAGGAAGTCGATCGGCGGAATGCCCATGGTGGTGAGGGCGTCGATCTCCTGGGACACGTTCATCGTCCCGAGCTGCGCCGCGTACGCCGACCCGGTGCGGCCGGCCATGATGATCGCGGTCATCATGGCGCCCATCTCGCGTGCCATCGCCACCGCGACCATGTTCGCGACGTAGATGCCCGCGCCGAACTGCTGCAGCGAGACGGCGCCGACGAACGCCATGATGAGCCCGACGAGAAAGCTGATGAGCGTGACGATCGGCAGTGCTCGTGCGCCCGCCTCCTGGACCTCGAGCACGAGATCCACCCGGCGATAGCGCGCGTGCCGGCGGAGGAAGCGCGCGAACGAGCGCGTCGCCTCGCCCAGGAAGGCGAGGAACTGCCGGGTCTGTTCGGTCGCCTCGATGGCGGCGGTTCCTACCCGGACGAGAAACGCCGGGCGCGTAGCCCCACCGCGCGCGCCCTGCTTCTCCGGGACGGCCTCGACGAGTGCGAGAAGGCGCTGGACGCCCGCGGGGAGGCCCGTGCGCTCGACCTCGAGCCGTCCCCGGCAGCCGTCGAGCACCTGCGCCAGCACGGTGACGAGCGAGCTGTCCCAGCCCGCGAGGTCACGCGCGTCGAAGACGAGGCGCCGGACGCGCTCGTCGAGTACGCCGGCGACGGCGTCGGCCGGCGGAAGGCCGCGTCGCAATCGCCAGACCCCTGCGACCCGGACACACACCGTGTCTGGGTCGACGCGGGACGCGGTCAGCGACGCCTGCTCCACCCGACGGCGACAGCTAGCGTAATCGGTCCCGGCGCGTCCAGCACGCACCCTACCGTCGGACCGCGCCGGCGTCCGTTTCGTCGAACCGCCGCGGCACGGTGATCCCCTCGCGGATGAGCTCGTACTGCCGGAAGAAGCCGGCGAGCGCGTCGTAGGACTCGCCGACCTCCTTGCGCGTCTCGATCGAGACGGCCAGGTGCTGGCCGTCCTGGAAAGCCCAGCTCACGATGGTGTGGGCGATCTTCGGGGAGCCCCAGTACGACAAGAAGAAGTCGAGGCGGTCGAGGCCCGAGAGATCGTACGTGCGCGTCTCCCAGCGTTCCGTGAAGTCCGTCTCGGAGCGGTAGTCGAAGTTCCGGAGATCGTGGATCGTGAGCCGGTCCCCGCTGAGCTCGCCGTGCGGCGTCCGCGCGACGTCGGCGAGCCAGGTTCGGTCGTTGCTCGGCCGGATCGTCGTCATGGCGTGGCCAGGTGCTCGAGCAGGATGCGGCGAACCTCCGCGATCGTGTGCGGGTTCGACTGGCAGGAGTGTGTCTGGTGCACCACCACCACCTCGGACTCGACGCCGTCGATGTGGGCGCTGTCGTACTCGACGACGCCGTCGTTCTGCCCCTGCGGCGGCAAACCGCCCTTCACCGGAATGATCGAGTGCGCGGTCACGCCGGGCACGATCGGGAGCTGCACCAGCGTTCGGACGAAGCGGTTCCCGGGCGTCATGTTGTCGACGGCCGTCGGGGCGCCGCGCACCCCCTCGACGACGAGGGC
>VBKJ01000039.1 GCA_005879795.1 Deltaproteobacteria bacterium | reverse complement strand
CTTCTCGAGCTCGTCGGCGATCAGCTCGTTCAGGCCGTCGCTGAGCGCCTCGTACCGCTGGTTCTCGATCTGGATGAGCTTGGGCCGCACCCGTTCCTCGAGCTCGGCGCGGGTGACCGTGCGGTTGCCGACGATCGCCACCTTGCTCGCGTCCCCGCCCGGCGGGCCGCCTGCCGCCCGGCCGACGACGGCGGACGCGGTGATGGCCATGATCATGGCTGCGCGCATGAGAGGTGCTCGCATGGAGCCGGAGGCTACGGGCCGCTCTCACGGAGGTCAAGCGTCGGCCGGCGGGGCGGCCGCGCGACGAAGCACCGCGCTGAATTGACGCGCGGGAGGGTCCCTGTTACCTACACCCGCCCATGCGATACGCCCTTGTCACCGCGCTTCTGTTGCTGCCGCTGCCCGCCCACGTGTCGGCGGACGAGTCGGGCAAGACGGCGGCGCCCGCGACGCTCACCGAGAAGACCGAGGTCGAGGGAACGGTGCCTCGCGACATCCTCGGTCGCTGGCTCGTGGTCACCCAGATCAAGCTGCCCTCCGGTGCGATCACCCCGAGCGCACGGATGCTCGAGCTCCGCCGTGGCCGGGAGCATCCGGAGGTGTTCCTGCGCCGCGCCGAGCTGCCCGACGCGCTGAGCAAGAAGATGCGCGAAGCCGCCACGGCGAGCCAGGCCTGGACGCCCGGCGACGGCGACCTGCACGAGGTCGCGGAGCAGTGGGACACGCTCCCCTCGGTCGTCGCTGACTACAGCAGCATCGAGAGCACGCTCATCGGCGCAGACGCCTATTCGCGCGAGTTCCAGGTGGACGAGACGACGAAGGGCAGCAGCTTCGCGATCACGGTCCGCGAGGCGTTCTCGGGGGCGCAGCCACTCCGGAGCACCTACTCGGTGTTCGCCGTGCGCCAGCAGCGCGACTCCCGCCTGGACGGAACCTTCGTCATCTCGTCGATCGCCGTCGCGCCCTTCCCGATCCCGGTCACGTTGAAGGGCGACTTCCAGGCCTATCGCGTCGCGGCCCCGCCGGCGCCGTCCTGGTGGCAGCGACTCCTGGACGTCTTCTCCGGCGGCCGGCGCGGCTGACGCGCCTCGTCGTGGGAGGCCCCGGCGCCGGTCGCGGGGGGCCCTTCGGAAGTTCACGGCACACGCGTTGCGGAACGGTACGCAGCCGGGCATTGGCCGGCAGCGTAGACGAAAAAGAGCGCCACCGCCGCCGCGCCGCCTCAGCGAGCGCGGATGCGTGCGCCTCGCCGACGGAGGAGTGGGCGCCCGAGAGCGACGAGGAAGAGCAGCACGGTGCACGACGTGATGGCGAGACCGTAGCGGACGCTCGCCGGCCGGTAGACGTAATTGACCACGTGATGTCCGGCCGGCACCCGGACCGCACGGAACGAGACGTTGGCACGCTCCACCGGAGTCTCGGCTCCGTCGACCGCCGCCTTCCAGTTCGGGTCGTACGCATCCACCAGCACGACCCACCCCGCTGCGTCGAGGTCGGCCTCGAGGGTCAGCCGGTCGATGCCGAGATGGACGAGGTGGGCACTGCCGCGGAAGGCGGGGTTCGCGGGCACGGCGGATCCGGCGGGCACGATGATCTCGCGGGTCGGATCGAAGCCGGGATCGATCAGCAGGGACAGCGCCTGCGATCCGTCCGCGACCCGAACGCCGTCGACCGCGTAGCCGCGCGGGAGCGTGCCCGGCACTTCGAACACGCTGAGCGGCTCCGGCATGACGACATCCATGGACGCGAGCGGCGTAAGCGGCTCGAAGCCCGCCCGGTGGCGGGCGACCACCCGCGCGACCGCGCCCACCCGGAGCAGGCGCAGATGGGCCGGGGTATCTTCCGCGGCGAGCAGGAGATCATAGAGCTGAGTGACGAAGAGGGGCGCGATGCCTGGCGTATCGTGCTCGTAGCTCCCGGCGATCCCCCACGGCCCCGCGGTCGGCGGAAACAGCGAGAGCCGCATCGCGAGCGCAGTCGCGGCCGGCAGCGGCCAGTCGGCGTTCGTCCGTGTCACCTGGTAGGGAATCCGGCGCCGGAGGTAACGCTCGCTCTTGCCGGCCATGTAGTAGTCGTACACGTAGAGGCGCCCGTCGTCCGGGGGCGTCGCCACCGAGAGGACCGGGGGGCGGTATGTGAAGAGGTCCCGCGGCGCGGTCGGGGAGAGGCGGTCGTGATTGGTGACGAGCTCGCCGACGGCGACCAGCGCCGCCGCCAGGGCGGCGGCGCGGACGCGCCCCGTCAGGGTCACCCGGACGAGGCCGAGGAACACCACGGCCGCCGCCGACAGGGCTGCTAGCGCGAGCTTGGCGACAGTCGACCCGAGGAGGTCGCGGAAGAGGAAGCCGCCGCCCGGATCCGCCAGGAAGAGCGAGCCCCAGGCCTCGGGCCGGGCGCCGAGCAGGATCGCGGCCGTGCCTGCGAGCGTCGCGCCTGCGGCGAGCGGGGTGACGACGAGGAGAACCCAGTCCCGGCGACGCGAGCGCTCCCGTTCGGCCCAGGTGTCGACGCCGCATCCCGCGAGCAGCGCCCAGCAGAAGCTTGTCCCCACCAGCGCCTTGACCGGATAGCGGAGCGCCTTCAACGGGGGCAGGAGAGTCACGACCAGGCCGTAGAGGGGCGCGTGTCGGCCGAGGGCGAGGAACGTCTCTGCGAGGAAGCATCCGGCGAGGAAGAGCGCGAGGCGGCGGTGGCGTCCGATAAAGGCGGCGCTGGCGAACGCGAGAGTCGGCATACCGAGGTAGATTGATGGCAAGAACGGCTCGCGGCCCTCGAAGAGCGCCGCCCGCAGCTCGGGGCGCAGGTGCAGCTCGTGCAGGGGAACCGGGACCAGCAGCTGGAGGAGGTTGGCGGGATGCACCGACCAGAAAGCTCGCACCACCTCGGGGAGGCTCGCCCGCGCGGAACGCGAGGCGACCTCCAGGGCGGGGAGCCATTGACCCGCCGAGACTCCTGCCGCCACCCCCAGGGCGAGGGCCCCCGTCCACGCGAGGCGGCGGAGGCGCTCGGCCGGGCGTCCCGGGGACATCAAGAGCACGTAGGCGAGGACCGTCGTCGCGGTCATGAGAGCGAGCTCGGGCGACCCGCCGAGGATCTGCGCCGCCTGGCAGAGGCCCCACGCGACCGTCCACGTCCAGCCGCCCCGTTCGGCGGCCGACACACCGGCCAGGACGGCCCACGGCATCCACGCCGCGCCTGCCAGCTGCACCCACGATTCCGCGACCGAGAGGAGCGGCCCCGACGCCATCCAGAGGGCCGCGGAGAGCACGGCGCTGCCGCGCGTGAGCCCGAGGCGGCGGGCAAGCAGGTAGAGGCCCGCGCCCGCGAGGACCGAATGCGCGACGACGAAGAGCGTGTAGTACGCCCAGGGCCGCAGGAGGAGGTTCAGCCAGGTGAACGGATAGAGGATCTCGTTGTTGGCGTCGGCCCAGAGCGGCTGCCCGAAACCGATCCAGGGGTTCCACAGCGGCCATTCGCCCCGCGTCACGGCGCCGACGAGCGTCGTCATCTGCGTGTACCACATGAGCCCCACGTCGCGCTGGAAGAAGACGCGGCCGGAGATCACGGCGTCGCGGAACAGGAAGGTCGCGAGGAGGACGAGGGCGAGCGAGATGGCGGCGGCTTCGAGCGCACCGCGAAAGGCGGGCCGGCCCGCCGGGGGGGCAGCCGGGATCGCCCCTCCGTCCGACGGCCTCCGGGCTCGGCTCACGGCCCGGGAGGAGCCGTCCGCGCTTTCCGCTCCCACGCGGCGAGCACCTCGGCCGCCGTCGGGATAGTCGCGAGGAGGCCGAGCGTGTGCTCGAGCACGGCGTCGACTTAGGCCGCCGGGAGGCCCGCGACCGCGTCCCGGGGGACGACCACCTGGTAGCCGACGTTGACGCCGTCGAAGACCAGGTCGGTGAGCGCCACGTTCACCGAGACGCCGGCCGCGACGATGGTGCGGATGCCCAGGTTGCGGAGCACGGGGTCGAGCTCGGTGCCGTCTGATCCATCGGTTGTCCTCCTGGCCTGGACGACACTGGGTCGGCGTTAGCAGGTAAATGCTCGCGGCGTCAATAGAACTGGCGGGGGGGCAGCTGCGGCAGCCGCATGTGATCCCGGCCATTGGCCGCTCGCTCGAGATCGTGAACCGCGCCTACGCCAACCGCCGTGCTGCGCGTTCCTCTGGCATCCGCAGGAGTCCGTGCAGCGCGCCGCCATGGAGAAGGTCGAGCGCCACATCCGCAACCTCGACGCCGACGGCCCTGCTGAGCAGCGGGGGGCGGCTTGAGCCATCGAATAGGGACACACTCCACGGACACACCACCCATCCACATGACGTCGCCCCGTGAAATGTTTACGCTTTCTCACCGCTCCGCGGGCTGGATGCCCAGCTTGTCCATGCGGTACTTGAGGATGCGCCGGGTCGTCCCGAGCAGCTCGGCGGCGCGCGTCTGGTTGAAGTCCGTCTGCCCGAGCGCCTCGACGATGATCTCGCGCTCGAACTCGTCGACCGCGTCGCCGAGCGACCTCCGGCCCTGGAGGACCTGCTCCCTGATGGTCCCGGGGTCCTGCTCGCTCCGGCGCACCTGCTCGGGCAGGTCCTCGGGCCCGATCGTCGGCCCCTCCGAGAGGACGAGCAGGCGCTCGATCAGGTTCTCGATTTCGCGCACGTTCCCGGGCCAGTGGTAGCGCATGAGGGTGTCGACCGCCTCGGGCTTGAAGGTCTTCTCCGCGATGCCCATGTCGCGCGCCTTCTGCTGGGCGAAGTGGCGGATCAGGAGGAGGAGGTCGTCGCGCCGCTCGCGCAGCGGGGGCAGGTGTACGGTCACCACGTTCAGACGGTAGTAGAGGTCGGGGCGGAACGTCCCTTCCTTCAGGCCGAGGGCCAGGTCGCGGTTGGTGGCCGCGATGATGCGCACGTCGACGCTGATCGACTTGATGCCGCCCACGCGCAGGAACTCGCCGTGCTCGAGGACGCGGAGCAGCTTGGCCTGCGTCCCCGGACCCATCTCGCCGATCTCGTCGAGGAAGAGCGTGCCCTCGTGGGCCAGCTCGAACTGCCCGAGCTTGCGCGTGTGGGCGTCGGTGAACGAGCCCTTCTCGTGCCCGAAGAGCTCGCTCTCGAGCAGCGTCTCGGGGATGGCCGCACAGTTCAGCGTGACGAGCGGGTGGCGCGCCCGGGGGCTCTGGTAGTGGATCGCCTTGGCGATCAGCTCCTTCCCGGTGCCGCTCTCGCCGGTGATGAGCACCGTCGTCTTGAGCGGCGCCACGGTGAGCACGGTCTTGAACACGGCCTGCATGCGCGCCGAGCGCCCGACGATGTTCTCGATGTGGTAGCGCCGGCCGACCTCGCTCCTGAGCTCCTCGACCTCGCGCACCAGGGCCGCCTGCTCGGTCGCCTTGTCGAGGTGGGCGCGGAGGTCCTCCACGTCGAACGGCTTGGTGATGTAGTGGAAGGCGCCGAGCTTCATCGCCTGGACCGCGGTCTTCACCGTCTTGGTGGCGGTCAGCATGATGATGGGCAGGATCGGGAACCGGCTGCGCAGCTCCTCGAGGAGCTGCATGCCGTCCACGCCCGGCATCACGATGTCGAGCAGGACGACGTCGGGCGGGCTCGCCGCGAGCGACTCGAGGGCCTCGGGTCCGGAGCCGACGGCAGTCACGTCGTAGTTCCCCTTGAGGGCCATGCGGAGCGACTCCCGCACCCCGAGCTCGTCGTCCACGATCAGCACGCGCCGCCGCGGGCTCTCCCTCGTCCCCACCGGACCTCCTCCGCCCCCGCTCATGTCATGGCCCCCTCGGCCGGCGCGGCCGCCAGCCGGATCACCACGCTCGTCGCCTCGCCCGGCTCCGGCACCACCGCCAGCGTCCCGCCGTTACGCTCGAGGATCGCCCGCGCGAGCCGGAAGGCGAGCGGTAGGAGCGTGGGGTCCCCGAGGCTCGCCGCCTCGCCCGGCGCGGCCAGGCGGCGGAGGCGGTCCGCGGCCGCGGCGCCGGCCGCGAAGCGGAGCGTGACGACGCCGTTCGCCGTCGCGTCGAGCGCGAGCTGCTCGCGCGCCGGGACCTCCCGCACGACGCCCGCGAAGAGGTTGCGCAGCGCGTAGGCGAGGTGCTCGGGGTCGGCGGCGCAGCGGCCCGTCGGCGCGACCGCCTGGCGCACGCGCAGCGCCCGGCCGGCGAGCTCGGGCTCCAGCTCGGCGAGCACGCGCTCCATGATCGGCCCGACCTCGACCGCCTCGCGGTGCGGGGCGCCCAGGCGCGCGAAGGCGAGCACGTTCTCGAGCAGCCCGTCCATGCGCTCGATCGCCTCGGTGGTGAGCGTCGCGAAGCGCCCCCGCAGCTCCGCATCCTCGAGCAGGGCGGGCAGGTGGCTCGCGAAGGTCTTGATCGTCACCAGCGGGTTGCGGAGCTCGTGCGCCAGCTCGGCGAGCAGGTACTCGAGCTCCGCCCCGCGTGGCGCCTCCGGTGCCGCGGACCCGGCGGCGGGGGACTCGGTGGCGAGGACCAGGTGGGCGGCCTCGATGACGTCACCGTCGGCCACCAGGAGCGCGCGCGCGAGCACGGCCTCGAGCTCGGCCACGTCCCCGGGCCAGGCGTGCGCCGCGAGGCGAGCGAGCGCGTCGGCGGCCAGGCGCGGTGGCGCGATGCCGAGCCGGTTGGCGAGCCCCTCGACCAGCGCAGCCGCCAGTGCCGGCAGCTCGGCGGCGCGCGCGGCGAGCGGCGGCACCGCGAGCACGACGGCGGAGAGGCGCGCGCCCAGGGTGCCGGGCAGCACCACCCCCGGCTCGGCACCCGCCAGCACCCACACTCGCGCCTCGTCGAGGAGGGCCTCGAGCGCGAGCGCACTTTCGGGTGCGAGCGCCGCGACGTCGACGTAGAGCGCCGATCCCGCCGGCACGCCGTCGAGCGCCGGTCGCCGCCCCGTCGCCACCGCGAGCGGCCCCGGGTGACCGGCGAGCCCGTGCAGCGCGCGCACCAGGAGGAGCCGGCCACCGGCCGCGGGCGCGCGCACCAGCACCGGGACGGCGCCCGGCGCGGCCCGGCGGGCGAGCGGCACGCTCGCCGCTGCCTCCGTGGGTAGGCGCGGCGGGGCGAGTACGGCGCTCGCCGCCTCGGCGGCGAGCGGAGGAAGGCCGGTCGGGCGCCGCGCGTCAGACCGCATCGATATCAGCCAGGCGCGGGCGCAGCGGGAAATGGACGGTGAACGCCGTCCCGCCCCCGGCGCGCGCCGCCGTCGCGATGTGGCCGCCGTGCTCGGTGACGATCTGGCGGGCGATGAAGAGGCCGAGCCCGCTGCCCGCGTCCTTGGTGGTGAAGAAGGGATCGAAGATCTGCTCCACGTGCTCGGGCGGAATGCCCGCGCCCGAGTCGGCGACCGTCACCGTGCACCAGCGCTCGCCGCGGGCCTCCTCGCTGCGGGTCGTGATCTCGACGCTGCCGTGCGAGCGGCACGCCTGGAGCGCATTCAGGAGGAGGTTCATCAGCACCTGCTTCACCTGCGCCTCGTCGACCACCACCTGCGGGAGGTCCGCCTCGGCGTGGAAGGAGACCGCGACGTCGCGCCGGCGCGCCTCGGCCTCGAGCAGGCGGGTGATCTGCGCGACCAGCTCGTTCAGGTCGGTCGGCTCGCGCTCCGCGGGGGCCGGGCGCGAGAAGACGAGGAGGTCGTTGATGAGGGCGCAGATGCGCTCGATCTCGCCCAGGGCGAGCTCGCGGAACTCGGTGCGAAACTCCTCGTCCGCCAGCCGCTCGGGCAGGAGCTGGATGAAGGTGCGCACCGAGACCAGGGGGTTGCGGATCTCGTGCGCTACGCCGGCGGCGAGCATCCCGAGGGCGGAGAGCCGATCGGCGCGCCCGAGCAGCTCGCGCATCTGCCGCAGCGCCGCGGCCTGCTGTCCCGACTCGACCAGCTGCGCGAGCGCGTCCGCCACCCCGGCCGCGAGGGCGCCCTCGGCGGGCGTGAGCGGTGCGCCGCGCGCGAGAAGGAGGAACCCGCGGACCCGTTCACCCCCGCCGACCGGCAGGACGAGGCTCCACCCGCCCGCGTCCGGGGCCTCGCCCGGAGCGAGAGGTGCGGGCGGGTCGCCGTGCACGGCGACGGGCACGAGCAGGTCCCCCGGAGCCTTCCCGACGAGGAGCGCGGCGCGCTCGAGCCCGAGCGCGCGCACCAGCAGCTCTACGAGCGGTTCGACGGGCGCCGAGCACTCGGGCTCGTCGCGCTGCCGCCCCGGCCTCCGTCGTCCTCCCACCGCCCCCGCTTCCCCCGCATGCAGCCCGGGCCACCAGACCGCTGTGCAAATTTGTTCACGTTCTATGCGCCGGGGGCGAGAGGAAGTCAATTCGCGCGGGGGGCGCGGGGCGCGCGCACCCCCAGGCGCAGCACGCCGAACAGGAGGAGAAGAGCGCCGAGCAGACAGAGGAGCCGCCCGACTCTCAGCAGGAGCTGGTAGAAAGCGAGCTTGGCGAGCGCGAGCTCCTGGCGCTCGTCGCCCTCGCTCGCCGGAGGGAAGAGTGCGGCCGGATCGGCCGGCGCGCGGGCCGGCGTGGCGGTGCGCAGGACCTCGTCGTACTGCGCGATCTTGGTCCGGCCGGCGACCACGTTGCCGGACCCGACCGCGAGCAGGAGCAGGCCGGCGAGGACGAGCCCGCTGCGCGCGAGCGCATGCACGGAGAGGGCAGGTGACCCCGCCATGGCGCAACTCTTGCGCCGCTCGGCGGACCGGTCAAGCTCGGGGGCTGGCGCCGAGCCCCTCGGACCCGCATTGGAGTCCGTCAGGGAAGATGAGAGAATCGGCCCGGGATGGCTGCTCGCGACCGCCGACGGGCGCGAGGATTATGATGGCGTTCGCCGGGAAGTGCCGGCGAGGTCCACGCGTGAGTGAGCAACAGCTGATCGACCGGATGCTCGGGGGTGACCGCGTCGCCCTCGCGCGCCTGATGACGCTGGTCGAGAACCGGGCGCCCGGGCTGCCGGCGGTCATGAGCCGGCTCTACCCGCACACCGGGCGCGCGCACGTGATCGGCATCACCGGGCCGCCCGGGGCGGGGAAGTCGACGCTCACCGATCGCATCACGGCGCGTCTCAGGGCCGCCGGCCATCGCGTCGGCATCATCGCCGTCGACCCGACCAGCCCCTTCAGCGGCGGCGCCGTGCTGGGCGACCGCATCCGCATGCAGGCCCACTTCCTCGACCCCGGCGTGTTCATCCGGAGCCTCGCCAGCCGGGGCAGCCACGGCGGCGTGGCGCGTCCCACGCGCGACGTGATCCGCCTCCTCGACGCCTACGGGATGGACCGCGTCCTGGTCGAGACGGTGGGCGTGGGACAGACCGAGCTCGACGTGATGCGCCTTGCCGACACGACCGTCGTCGTCCTCGTGCCCGAGGCGGGCGACGCGGTGCAGGTGATGAAGGCGGGCCTGCTCGAGATCGCCGACCTCTTTCTGGTCAACAAGGCCGACCGCGAGGGCGCCGAGCGCATGCGCTCGGAGCTGGCGCAGATGCTGCACCTTCGCCCGGCAGCCGCCTGGAGCATCCCCGTGCTCTTGACGCAGGCGGCGACCGACGGCGGCACCGACGCGGTGCTGGACGCGCTCGAGCGGCACCGCGCCTACCTCGCGGCCGACCCCGAGCGCTCCCGCCGTGAGCGTCGGCGGCGCGAGGGCGAGCTCATCGACATCCTGGACGAGGAGCTTCGCCGCCGGCTCGAGCGCGGCCTCGGGGGCACGCCGGACGGCGTCGGGCCGCTCCTCGAAGCGGTGCGGGGCGGAGCCCTCGATCCCTACACGGCCGCGCAGCGCATCCTCGAGGACGGGGCGACACTCGAGCGGCTGCTTGGACGGCGCTGAGCATGGCGGGCCGGCTGTACGCGGTGGGCGACATCCACGGCTGCGCCGCGGAGCTGGAGGCGCTCCTCGCCGCGCTGCCGCTGGCGCGGGGCGACACACTCGCCTTCGTCGGCGACTACCTCGACCGCGGGCCCGCAGTGCGGGCCGTCATCGACCTCCTGCTCGACCTGCGCACCCGCGACGGGCTCACCACCGTCTTCCTGCGCGGCAACCACGAGGACATGTGCCTCGCCTACCTCGGGCGCGCCGGACAGTGGGGCGAGTCGTGGATGATGAACGGCGCCGCGGCGACCCTCCGGAGCTACGGCGTGCCCCTCGGCACCGGCGGCCCGCTTGCCGCGGAGCGGTTCCCCGAGTCGCACCTCGCCTTCCTCGAGGGGCTGCTGCCCTGGTTCACCGCCGATCGCTTCCTCCTCGTGCACGCGGGCATCCGTCCCGGGCGCCCGCTCGAACGGCAGAGCACGGAGGACCTCTTCTGGATCCGCGAGGAGTTCATCCAGAGGCCGCACGATCTCCCGCACACGGTCGTGTTCGGCCACACCCCGCGGCGCGAGATCCTCCTCGACCTGCCGTACAAGATCGGGATCGACACCGGGTGCGTGTACGGCGGGCGCTTGACGGCCATCGATCTCAGCGAGGGCGTGGTGTACCAGGTCGCGCGGGGCGAGCGGCAGGTCCGGCGGAGCGCGCTCGGCGTCAGGTGGGCAGTTGGCTAGAGCAAGGGTCTCATGATCGGATACGGCCCTTCCGCTACCATCCTAGAGCCTGTCGTATCAGGGGCTTGCGCGTAGCGATCTTTCACTGGCAGGCGCAGTCGAAGCCGCATCCGCTCGTCTTCGGGACGCCGCCGCACGTCATCCCCGGCGGGCAGGTGCCCCATTTGCAGAAGTTGCACGTCAGACCACTCAACCTGGAGTCGCCGCAAGGGATCGTGGCCCCGGTGCAGCCGCACGTCGCCCCCATCGTCGCACAGGTCATGCCCTGCGGACAGAGCGCGTGGAAGAAAGGATCACAGCTGGATATGCCGCCCTCGCCGCAGTCCGCCGCGCCGCAATAGGCGGCCGTCGCCGGCGGACAGGTGGTGGTGGTCGTCGGGCACTCACATGTGAAGCCGATGCGCTGCAGCTCCGTGACGGGCAGGCAGAGTACGTTGGGTGGTGGTAGTGGTGGTGGTCCACAGTCGAAATCCGTCGAACACGGGCCGCCGCACACATGTGTGACCGTCCCGAAGCAAATTTTGCAGGGGAGCGTTGTCGTGGTAGTGGTCGCCGTAGGGCAACAGTCCTGCGGGCACGTCAAACAGTCCTCGGAGGGCCCACACAGCCCGTCCCCACATGCGCAGCTACAGGGCGGCGACCCACCCCTGCAGCTGCAAAGACCTGCCCTGCAGTCAGCGATGACCTGCCTCAGGCAGGCTCCCCTTGCCTGCCCGCTGAAACCGCTCGCGGCGACCTCATCGCTGCAGGCCCGATGACCGCACGGCGAGAAAGCAGTAGCTACCGAAGCCGTTATGCCGACACCGAGCGCCAGCACCGCAAACGCAACGAGCACCTTGCGAGCGGCCATGGATTTGACCTCCTGCGTCGTGAACCGACATTCCCCAGATGACGCTTGGCGAAGGCCCGTGCCGGACGGTCCATAGGCTTCCTGGAATCATCTGACAAGTGATTTCTGGTTCCTTTGCACCATGGACACCGCAGTGCTTGCAGCGTCCCCGAGGCGCTGGTAACTACCCAACTTCGCTCATTCGGCGGCGTAGCTCAGTTGGCTAGAGCGAGGGTCTCATAATCCCTAGGTCCGCGGTTCGATTCCGCGCGCCGCCATCCACGAATTCGGGCAGTTGCGGTTCCCCTTCCCATCACCCGGTCGGTCACCTCGCGATCACGTCGCCGTAGGTCGTGCATGCGCTCGCCGTGGAACGACGGCACCATGAGCCGGCGCTCGGATGAAGGGCGGGGCGCCCGGCCGGGGGGGGGCAGGCCCCGGCCGGGCGCCCGACTCTGGGCGCCGGATCCCCCACGATCAAGCTCGTCCGGGGAACCCTCTTTTACTTGTTGTGGGCAGAAAAGACCGCCTGCAAAGCCGGCAAGCCTTCCAGCGCCTGATCTGAATTCTGCGCACCCCAGGAGTACGCATAGTCAAACACGGGATTGGGAAGAAGGGACGCCCAGATCGACAAGATTTGTTGTTCCTGGCTCGATGTTGGGACAGCGTAGTTGCCGCCCCAATTGCCACCCCCAAACGCTTGATAGATGGGCACCATGCTACCACGCGGGACTCCCGACGCCTCGGCTGCGGCGACGGACTTGGTGATCCAGCTGTAATCGCAGCTCCCGTTCATGTCTTGCCGGCAGGGATAGGGGTCGAGCCCATACAGGTCGATATGCGAGTTGACCGGATTGTAGGTGCCGGCGTACGTCGGCGAATCGTTCGTACCCATGTTCATCATGGCGATGAATGTCTTGGCGCCGGGGACATTGGCGTGTATCCAGTCTGACTCGGCCATCAGGTTGGCTGCCGGACAAAGCGGGTTCCACGTGCCAGTGGGATCCGGCTCATCCACCAAATAGAAGCCGAACAATTTCGGATTGCCTATGAAAGGCCGTACAGCAGCGATGAACGTCGAATCAGCGCCATCGCACAGCCCCAGCCATACGAGCCCCTTGACACCGCTGGGCAGCGCAGTGAGACCGCTGACACTGCTCACGTCTGCCAGATTGAACCCTGCCTGGCCGGGCATGTAGTTGCCGCTCGAGTCGAAGTTGTGATTGGGAGCATAGTGGAGGCCTGTGACCTGCCCGCCGCCCCCGGCCAGGGTGGTCGTGGTGGCCGACGTAATGGTGGTGGTGGTCGGCGGCCGTGTCGTGGTGCTGGTCGTGGTCCTCGGCGGCCCCGTGGTCGTTGTGGTGGTCGTCGTGGTCTGGCGGCCCCGTCGACGCCGATTAGCCACGTCTGCCTCGCTGGCGTTGGCTTGGCCCTGGCAGACCGCGAGACCTTCCCCCTTGCAGCGCTCGAGCATGCTCTTACGGCACGCCCGGGAGCGACCTCCCGCGGCGACGCACGCCGCGATCTCGTCGTGGCACGCCTGCCGGCACTGTCGCGCAACGGACGCTGCGTCTGCGGAGCTCGCGACCTGCAATGTCGCGAGCAGCGTTAGCAGTAGCGTGGATCCCAGAGCCTTCGGTCGTCGCCGCATCTCTCGGCCTCCTCGAGCCTCCTCCAGGCGCACTCCGGGACGGTCGGTCGCGGGCGACCACGTGCAAGCATCGATCCTCCCGCACGCGCTGTGGACTCCGAGGGGCGCGCAGAAAAATGTGGACGTGGAACCGCCATTCGGCCGGCCCGGCTCGCGGCACTCGCGTTCAAGCTCGCCCGCAGCGTCAACCCGTCGACGCTCGAGATGGGACGGGTCCGCGGCCCGCACGTCGCGGGCTGCCTCGCGGACAGGAAGGCCCGCGCGCTAACGCCTTGACGCTAGCAAGAGAGAGCTTTGAAAATTCCGCGAACTAGCGTTGGATGCTCGTTGGTTTTGTTGCGAAGAGAAGCTTGAGTCTTATGCCGAACGGACGATGAGACGGTCAAGGTGTTTCTCCGAAAAAAAGAGCA
>VBKJ01000038.1 GCA_005879795.1 Deltaproteobacteria bacterium | reverse complement strand
CCTGGTGGCGCTCTCGGTGATCGAGTTCCTCCCCTTCCTGCGCCCGCCGGCCGGTCTCGAGCGGCTGCTCCTCCCCGTGCGCCGCGCGGTCGCACCCTTCCGCTCCGTCAACTCCTACCACCTCTTCGCGCACATGACGCTCGTGCGCCGCGAGGCCGTGATCGAGGGCTCCGCGGACGGCGCGACCTGGCTGCCCTACGAGTTCCGCTACAAGCCGGGCGACCCCGAGCGGGCCCCGCCCTTCGTCGCTCCGCATCAGCCGCGGGTCGACTTCCAGCTCTGGTTCCTGCTCCTCGGCCCGCGGCCCGGCGCGCGCTACTTCGACACGCTGCTCGCGCGCCTGCTGACGGCCCCGGAGGCCGTGGCGCCGCTCTTCGCCCGCGACCCGTTCCCGACGACGCCGCCCCGTTTCGTGCGGGTCGCGATCTACCGCTACCGGTTCACCGACGCCGCCACGCGGCACGCGACCGGCGCCTGGTGGGAACGCGAGCTCGAGGGCCGCTCGCGGCCGCTCGCCGCCGAGAGCCTCCACCGCTGATCACGACCTCTCACTCGTCGGCGGGCCGCCAGCGGCCGCCCTGCAGCACGAGCCGGCGCGGCGGCGCCGCGTTCGCCGGGTAGCGGATGGCCGTGACCGAGCCGTCCTGCACGATCTCGGGCGTGACGGCCCGCACGACGCGCCCCGCGGCGTCGGCGAGCACGGCGTCGATCGACGGGAAGCGCGCCAGGTCGTCGAGCGTGCGCACGGTGGGCGGGATGAGCACGATGCGGCCCGCCTCGTAGGCGGCGAGCGCCGCGCGCGGGCTCATCCACGCGCAGCTCACGGTCTCGGTCCCGTCGGCGACCGGCTCCTGCCCGGCGGGGAGCCGCCCGACCAGGAAACGCGTGTCCCAGCGGCGGGGGTTCGTGACCGGCGTGATCCAGCGCGCGAAGTAGAAGAGCGCCTCGGTCGCGGGCACGAGACCGGCCGCGGCGAGGACGCGTCCGAAGGGCTCGCCGGCCGCCACCCGCGCGCGGAGCGCCGCCAGCTCGGGCGCGAGGGGGCCCTCGAGGAGGCG
The DNA here is from genome assembly GCA_005879795.1 of Deltaproteobacteria bacterium. Lineage (NCBI taxonomy): Bacteria > Pseudomonadati > Myxococcota > Myxococcia > Deltaproteobacteria bacterium. The sequence continues at coordinate 11,976 of VBKJ01000038.1, read as the reverse complement.
GCCGTCGCGGGCGGCGAGGAGGAGGCCCGTCTCCTCGAGCAGCTCGCGCAGCGCCGCGACCCAGTACGCGAGCGCCGCGGGCGGGCGGTCGCCCTCGCCCGGGGGCGCCCAGCGCTGCGCGCCGGGCAGGCGCGCGCCCGGCGCGTCGGCGTCGCCGGGATCGACGACGCCGCCGGGGAAGGCCGTGGCGCCGGGGAAGGCGATGCTGCCGTGGCGCTCGAGGAGGAGGACCGAGAACGGGCCGGCCCCGTCGCGCGGCGCACCGAGCAGGATGACGGTGCTCGACGGGCGCGGCATGGCCGGGGTGGGCGGGGGCACGGGGCGAGCATAGTCGCCTCGCCGCGCGAGTCCAGGGGAACACTTGAATCGGCGGCGGGCCCGCGGCACACCCGGTACGATGATCGAGGTCTGCGACGTGTCGCGCTTCTATCGGCGCGGCGCGGACGTGGTGCACGCGCTCGAGCACGTGAGCCTCCACATCCCCGCCGGGCGGTTCGTAGCGCTCGTGGGTCCCTCGGGGTCGGGCAAGTCGACCCTGCTCAACCTGCTCGCCGGCCTCGACCGGCCCGATGCGGGCGAGGTGGTGGTCGCCGGCCAGGCCCTCTCCGGGCTCGACGAGGACGGCCTCGCGGCCTGGCGCGCGCGGCACGTGGGCTTCGTCTTCCAGTTCTACAACCTGATCCCGGTGTTGAGCGCGATCGAGAACGTCGAGCTGCCGCTCCTGCTGACCCGCCTGCCGCGCGCCGAGCGGCGCCGGCGGGCGGAGATCGCGCTCGGGGCCGTCGGCCTGGCCGCACGCCGGCACCACCGCCCCCAGCAGCTCTCCGGCGGCGAGCAGCAGCGCGTCGCGATCGCGCGCGCCATCGTGGCCGATCCCGACCTGATCGTCGCCGACGAGCCGACCGGCGACCTCGACGCGAAGTCGGCCGTCGAGATCCTCACCCTGCTCGGCGAGTTGAAGCGGGCCTTCGAGAAGACCGTGGTCATGGTGACGCACGACCCGCGCGCCGAGCGCTTCGTCGACCAGGTGATCCGCCTCGACAAGGGCGTGCTCGTGAACGGGACGGGAGACGCGCCGTGACCTACCCCCGCCTGGTCTGGAAGAACCTCCTCCGCCACCCCCTGCGCACGGTCTTCACCACCCTCGCGATCGCGCTCTCGATCTTCCTCGTGTGCGCGGTGCTGACGCTGCCGGGGGCGCTCGACGCGGTGCTCGGCCGCGCCTCCTCGAACCTCCGGATCACGGTCCACCACAAGGCGGGGCTCACGTACTGGCTGCCCTTCGCCTTCGTGCAGAAGGTGCGCAGCCTGCCCGGGGTCGCCGGCGTGGGCCACTACTCCTGGTTCGGAGGCATCTACGACGAGCCGAAGAACCTCTTCCCGAACTTCGCCATGGACCCGGACTCGGTCGAACAGGTGTGGCCCGACTACGGCATCGACCCGGCGGCGGTCGCGCGCTTCCGGAAGACGCGGAACGGCGCGCTGGTGGGCGAGACGACCATGCGCAAGTTCGGCTGGCGCATCGGACAGGAGGTCACGCTGCGCGGCACGCTCTTCCCGGTCGACCTCGCCTTCCAGCTGGTGGGCGTGATCCCCGCCGCGAGCGGCAACGGGGTCGTCTTCTGGTTCAACCGCAAGTACCTCGAGGAGGCGATGGAGGAGCGCGGCGGCATGCGCAACGTCGGCATGATCTGGATCCGCGCAGGCCGGCCGGAGGACGTGCCCGGGATCATGCACGCGGTGGACGCGCTCTTCCGGAACTCGGAGGCCGAGACCGCGAGCGAGACCGAGAAGTCCTTCTACGTGAGCTTCTTCAGCGCGCTGAACGGCTTCATCCGGGTCATCCTGGTGGTGGGCTTCCTGGTGGTCGGCGCGGTCGTGCTGATCGCCGCCAACACGAGCGCCATGGGCGTGCGCGAGCGCGTCCCGGAGATCGCCATCCTGAAGAGCCTCGGCTTCCAACGCCGCCCGATCCTGCTCGCGCTGCTCGCCGAGTCGACGCTCCAGGCGGGCCTCGGCGGACTGCTCGGCGCGGGCGGGGCGTACGCGCTCTTCACGGCGCTCGCGGCGGCGGGGAAGACGGGCGGCGGCGTGCCCTTCCTCGGCCCCCTCGCGAGCTTCCGCATGTCGCTCCCGGTCGCGGCCGAGGGGCTCGCGGTCGCGCTCGCCGTCGGGTTCGTCGCCGGCCTCGTGCCGGCGTGGAACGGGGCGCGGCTCAACGTCGTGGAGGCGCTCCGCCGCCTCTTCTGAGCATGCCGATCCCGCTCTCCTACAACGTCCGCAACCTCCTCGTCCGGCGCTGGACGACCGCCTTCACCGCGGGCGGCATCGCGCTCGTCGTGGCAGCCACCATGCTGCTCTCGGCGCTGGTCGGGGGGCTCAAGCAGATGCTGGTCGCCACCGGCGAGCCCGACAACCTGATCGTCCTCCGCAAGGGCGCCACCAGCGACGGCTCGAGCCAGATCCCGCGCGAGGCGGCGCAGGCGCTGCGCGCGCTCGCGGGCGTGGCGGCCGGGCCGGACGGCGCCCCGCTCGCCTCGCGCGAGATCGTGAACCAGCCGTTCCTCCGCACCGCCGGCGGCGGGCGGGAGAACGTCCTCGTGCGCGGCGTCGAGCCGGCCGCGTTCGGCGTGCATCCCGCGGTCCGGCTCGTCGCCGGGCGCGTCTTCCGCCCGAACCTCGGCGAGGTGGTGATGGGCTCCGGCGCCTTCGGGCGCTACGCGGGCGGACGGCTCGGCAGCCGGCTCGCCTTCGGCCGCCGCGCCTGGACGGTGGTCGGCGTCTTCGACTCCGGGGGCACCGCCTTCGACAGCGAGATCTGGGCCGACGTGAACGACGTGCAGGCCGACACGCGCCGGGACGGCTATTCGGGCGTCCGCCTGCGCGTCGCGCCGGGGGCCGACCGGCCGGCGCTCGTGCGGCGCATCGCCGACGACGCGCGCTTCACGCTCGAGGCGAAGCCGGAGGTGAGCTACTACCGCGAGCAGGCCGAGAGCGCGAACACGCTCTACGTGCTCGTCCTGACCCTCGCCGTGGTGATGGCGACGGGGGCCGTGTTCGGCGCGCTCAACACCATGTACGCGGCGGTGGCGAGCCGCACGGCCGAGATCGGCACGCTGCGCGCGCTCGGCTTCGGGCGGGATGCGATCCTGGCCTCCTTCTTGACCGAGTCCCTTCTCCTCGCCGCGGGCGGACTCGCGGCCGGCGTGCTCCTCGCCGCGCTCGCGGTCTTCGCCATCAACACGTTGCTCTCCGGCGTGCAGTTCAGCATGATGACCTTCAGCGTGGCGACCGTGCTCCTCCGCCTCTCGCCGGGAGGCGCGGCCCTCGGCCTCCTCTTCGCCGCGGCCATCGGCGTGCTGGGCGGCCTCGCGCCGGCCTGGCGTGCGGCGCATCTGCGCGTGGTCGACGCGCTCCACCGCGCCTGATGGCCGAGACGGCCGAGCGGCTCCGCCGGAGCCTCGCGGCGCTCCGGCTCGAGCGCGGCGGGCCGGCGGGGCGCCCGCGGCGCCGGCGCTGGGTCTGGGCTGCCGCCGGCGTCGCCCTCCTCGTGCTCGTCGCGGGCGGCGTGCGGCTCCGGCACGGTCGCGCCGCGGCGGTCGAGGTGGCGCAGGCGAGCGTGCCCGAGGCGGGGCCGGGTGGCGAGGCGAGCGTGCCCATCCTCTCCGGGGCGGGCTACGTGGTGAGCGCCGACCGCTACATCGCCATCGGGGTCCGCGTCGCCGGGCGCATCGACCGCTACATGGTCGAGGAGGGCGACCACGTGCAGGCCGGCGACCCGCTCGTGCAGCTCGACCCGCGCGACTACGAGGCGACGGTGCGACACGCCGAGGCGAACCTGCGCCAGGCGCGCGCCACGGCCGCGCTCAGGGAGACCCAGCTCGGGCGGGCGGGCAAGCTGGCCCGGTCCGGCGTCATCTCGCGCGACGACCTCGACCTCCGCGCGGCCGAGGCGGAGACGGCGCGCGCCGCGGTCGGCCAGGCCGAGGCCGAGCTCGCGCAGGCCCGCGTCGCGCTCGAGTACACGACGCTCCGCGCCCCGCGCCGCGGCGTCATCCTGGCCAAGCTCAAGGAGGTGGGCGAGATCGCCGTGCCGGGCGGCTTCGCTGGCTCGGGCGACCTGATCCGCATGGCCAACCTCGACGACCTGCGCGGCCAGGTCGACGTGACGGAGAGCGAGCTCGCCAAGGTCCACATGGGCCAACGCGCGGAGGCGGTGCCGGACGCGTACCCCGACCGGCGCTACCGCGCGCGCGTCGTGAAGCGCTACCCCCAGGTCGACCGCCAGAAGGGCACGCTGCGCGTCGAGGTGCAGATCGAGGAGCCCGACGACTTCCTGTGGCCCGACATGAGCGCCCGCATCACGTTCCTCGAGCCGCTCGAGGGGTCGGCGGGCCGCGCCGGCGTCCTCGTGCCGCGCGCCGCCGTGCGCGGCGAGCCGGGCGCCGCCTTCGCGTGGGTCGTCGCCGAGGGCCGCGCCCGGCGGATCGCGCTCGCGCTGGGCAGGGACTTCGGCGACCAGGTCCAGGTGACGGCTGGCCTCGCCGGCGGCGAGGCCGTGGTGGTCGGCGACCCGCCGCCGCTCCGCGACGGCCAGCCGGTCACGGTCGCCGGCGCGCGATAGGAGAAGACGCAGCGGTGCCCCCGCGACCGCGGACTGCGGTAGCGAGTACGCCCCGGGCGCGCGACCCGCGGCGCGGGGCTACCCGGCGCCGGGCCCGGGCTTCGGCTTCTTGTTCTTCCGCACGACCAGCACCTCCTGACCGTTCACCTTGACGGTGCGCCGGTCGCTCGGTGCCTCGCGCGGGGGCTTGGTAGCGGCGCGGCTCTGGCGCCACTTCCTGAGCTCCTTCTCCAGGTTCTCGAGCATCCCGCTCCTCCAGCCGGGCTACTGCCGCTGCACGAAGGTCTCGAGCGAGCGAGCCCGGTTCGGACTGCGCAGCTTGCGGAGCGCCTTGGCCTCGATCTGCCGAATGCGCTCGCGGGTCACCGCGAAGCGCTGCCCGACCTCCTCGAGGGTGTAGTCGGACTTCTCGCCGATGCCGAAGCGCAGCCGCAGGATCTGCTCCTCGCGCGGCGTGAGCGTGGCCAGGACTTTCCGGGTCTGCTCTTCGAGCGAGAGCGCCATGGCCGCGTCGGCCGGCGAGAGGGTCTGCCGATCCTCGACGAAGTCGCCGAGCGAGCTCTCCTCGTCGTCGCCGATGGGCGTCTCGAGCGACACCGGCTCCTTCACGATCTTGAGGACCTTGCGCACCTTGTCGGCCGGCATCTCCATCTGCTGCGCGATCTCCTCCGCAGTCGGCTCGCGCCCGTACTGCTGCACGAGGTAGCGGGACGTGCGGATCACCTTGTTGATGGTCTCGATCATGTGGACCGGGATGCGGATGGTGCGCGCCTGGTCGGCGATGGCGCGGCTGACCGACTGCCGGATCCACCAGGTGGCGTAGGTGGAGAACTTGTAGCCGCGCTGGTACTCGAACTTCTCGACCGCGCGCATGAGCCCGATGTTCCCCTCCTGGATCAGGTCGAGGAAGCCGAGCCCGCGGTTCGTGTAGCGCTTGGCGATCGAGACGACCAGGCGCAGGTTGGCCTCGATCAGGCGCTTCTTCCCCTCCTGCGCCTTCATCTCTCCGAGGCGAACGGTGTGGAGCGAGGTCCGCAGCGCCTCGGCCGACATGCCGACCTCGCGCAGCACCTGCTGCGACTTGCGGCGCGCCTCGCGGATCAAGTCCGCGGCCTCGACCACTTGCGCGGCGGGTGCGCGGAAGAGCCGGCTCGCGGTGCGGGCAGCATCCTTCTCGTCGCCGCGGATGCGGGCGGCGTGCTTCAGGATGTCGGCGGCGGGATGGCCGAGCCGCTGCTCGAGGCGGCGCACCTCGTGCTGGTCGGTGTCGACGAGACGCTGCGCCTCCTTCAGCTTGTCCACCAGCATCTGCACGTGCTTGGCGCCGATCTGGGTCTCGAGCAGCACCTCGCGCACCGCCTGGGCGATGATCGCGAGCCGCTTCTCGATGCGCGCGCGGCGGGCCTTCGAGGTCTTCGACCGGGCCGCTTCGGCGACCAGCTTGTCGCGCTCGCCGGCCAGGCGCTTCAGCTTGCTCACCTGCCGGAGAAACCCCTCGGCCCGCTTGTCCTCCTTGCTCTCGGCGCCCTCGGCCGGCTCGGTCTCCGGCTCGTCGTCGCCGAAGATGTGCCGCGCCTCGGTCTCCCCGCGGCGGAGCTTCTCGGCGAGCGTGAGCACGTACTGGAGCGCCAGGTCGAGCGAGAAGACGGCCTCGCGCACCTCGCGCTCGCCGCTCTCGATCTCCTTGGCGATCGCGACCTCCTCCTCGCGGGTCAGGAGGGGCACGCCGCCCATCTCCTGGAGGTACATGCGCACCGGGTCGGCGGTCTCGCCGGGCGCCCGCTCGGCCGCTTCCTCGGGCTCGGGCTCCGCCTCGGTCCACTCGGGCTCGACCGCCTTCTCCGGCTCCTCGGCCAGCGGCGTCTCCTCGACCGCGGAATCGACCTCGATGTCCATGTCGCCGAGCATCGAGACGACCTGGTCGAGCTCCTCGGGCGCCGTACCGTCGGTGGCGGCCTCGCGCCGGTCGTGTCCCTCGGCGGATGCGGCCGCGGGCCGCGGCGGGCGAGGTCGCGGCGCCTCCGGCTTCTTCTCGTCGACTCGCTTCTCCGGGCGCTTCACGCGAACGATCCTCGAGGGGGCCCGGGCTCCGAAGCCCGGATCAATGGCCTGGACCAAGGGCTCGGCAGGTGGTGGGGAATGGGATGGGCTCGCCCGGTGTCCGAAACGTTCCGTCCGACGGGTAAGGGCGCCCGGGCCTCAGTCGGCCAACCTAATCGCGGTGCCGGAAGGAGTCAAGGGGAAATTTTCGCTACCCCCGGCCAGGCCCCGTGCCCGGGCCTCCGGCACCCGCCGCAGGCGGGGCGAAGTTCGGCTCGCGCTGGGTTTTCCTTCTATACGCCCGCGGCCAGGCGCTTTCCACCGCCGGGCGCGGGCCGGTATGCTCCCTCGCCGTGCGCCCCCTGGCCTTCATCGGCGGGACGGGGCCCCAGGGACTCGGCCTCGCGCTCCGCTTCGCCGCCGCGGGCGCGCCGGTCGTGATCGGCTCGCGCGCGGCGGAGCGGGCCGCCGCGGCAGCCGAGACCATTCGCGCCGCCGTGCCCGGGGCCAGCGTGCGCGGACACGAGAACGCCGAGGCGATGGCGCGCTCGGAGCGCCTGGTCCTCACCTTCCCGTTCGCGGGGCTGGCGGGCTTCCTCGCCCAGGCGCGCGAGGCGCTCGCCGGGAAGCTCGTGATCGACGTCATCGTCCCGCTCGCGGTCCGCGACGGCTTCTTCGAGCTGACGCCCGTGGGGGGCGCGGCCTCGGTAGGCGAGCTGATCCAGCAGACGATACCCGCCGCCCGGGTCGTCAGCGCGTTCAAGAACCACTCGGCGGAGAAGCTCCGCGACCTCGCCGTGCCGCTCGAGGGCGACGTCCTCCTGTGCGGCAACGAGGCCGCGGCGCGGGCCGAGGTGGCAGCGCTGGTCGGGCTCCTCCCCGGGCTCCGCGCCGTGGACGCCGGGGGGATCGCCAACGCGCGCTGGCTGGAGGCCATCACCGCGCTGCTCCTCAATCTGAACCGCCGGCACAAGGCGCGCGCCACGATCGCCATCCTCGGGATGCCGCCGACCTGAGACGCTCGTCAACCTGGCGCCGGTCGTCTCGATCGGCGGGCGGGGTCAGGGGCGCCTGCCCGGACCGACCGCCTGCCGCTCGCGCTCGCGCAGGTCGACGCGCCGGATCTTCCCGCTCACCGTCTTGGGCAGGCTCTCCACGAACTCGACCGCGCGCGGGTACTTGTAGGGCGCCGTGACCCGCTTCACGTGCTCCTGGAGCTCGCGGACCAGCGCCTCGCCGGGCGCGTGCCCCGGGCGCAGCACGACGAAGGCCTTCACGATCTCGCCGCGCACCGGGTCGGGGCTCGCGACCACGGCCGATTCCACCACCGCCGGGTGCTCGAGCAGCGCGCTCTCCACCTCGAAGGGGCCGATGCGGTAGCCGGCGGAGATGATGACGTCGTCGGCGCGGCCGACGAACCAGAGGTAGCCGTCCTCGTCGCGGCTGGCGCGGTCGCCGGTGACATACCATTCGCCGCGCCGGCAGGCCGCCGTCTCCTCGGGGTCCTTCCAGTACTCGCGGAAGAGCGAGGGCGGGTTGCCGCCGAGCGCGAGGTCGCCGACCCCGCCGGGCGGCAGCTCCGCGCCGTCCTCGCCGATCACGCGCAGATCGTGGCCGGGGAACGGCTTCCCCATCGAGCCGGGGCGGATCGGGAGCCCGGGCAGGTTCGCGGCGAGGAGGATCGTCTCGGTCTGCCCGTAGCCGTCGTGGATCAGGAGCCCGAAGGCATCGTGCCAGGCATGGATCACCTCGGGGTTGAGCGGCTCGCCGGCGCCCGTGCAGTGGCGGAGGCGGGGCAGATGGCGGCGCTTCAGGTCCTGCTTCACGAGCAGACGGTACTCGGTGGGCGGCGCGCAGAAGACCGACACGTCGTAGCGGGCGAGCAGGTCGAGCTCGCGCTCGGGGTCGAAACGGCCGTTGAACATGAAGACCGGCACGCCGTTCATCCACGGGCCGAAGAGGACGCCGTAGGCCGCCTTGGCCCAGCCGGTGTCCGAGGTCGTCCAGTGGAGGTCCGTGCGCTGGAGGTCGAGCCAGTACTCGCCGGTGTAGCGGTGCGCGAAGGTGTAGGCGTGGGTGTGGAGCACCGCCTTCGGCTCCCTGGTCGTGCCCGAGGTGTAGAAGCAAAGCGCGGGCTCGTCGCTGCGCGTGCGGGCGGGAACGCCGCTCGACGCGGCGCGGGCGAGGAGCCTGTCCAGATCGTGCCAGCCGGCGGGCCCGCCGCCGAGCGCGACGCGCACGGTGAGCCCCGGGACGTCGGCGAGCGCCTTCTCCACCTCGGGCACCTGCTCGAGCGCGGTGACGATTGCCTTGGCGCCGCTGTGGCGGGCGCGATAGGCGACGTCCTTGGCGCGCAGCGAGGCGGTGCACGGGACGACGAGCGCGCCCAGCTTCAAGCCGCCCACGATGGCCGCCTGCCATGCCGGGACGCGCGGCAGCATCACCATCACCGGGTCGCCGCGCCCGACGCCGAGCCCCGCGAGCGCGTTCATGCAGCGGTTCGACGCCTGCTTCACGTCCCAGAAGGTGTGGCGCTCGCGCCGCCCCGCCTCGTCCTCCCAGTAGAGCGCGGCGCGGCTGCGGTCCGTCGCCCACGCGTCGACGAGGGCGCCGAAGTTGAACTCCTCGGGTATGGCCCAGCGGAAGGCCGCCACCAGGTCCGTGTAGCGGCGCCCGACGGTGATCACGACGCCGCCCGGCCCCGGCGCGCCGAGGCCTCGATGTACTTGCGCGACACCGGCGAGAGGTCGTCGGGGCGCACGATCGCCTCGATCACGACGAAGGAGTCGAGGCGCGCCGCCGCGGCGAGCGCGGCGCGCAGCTCGTCCACGCGCTCGACGTAGAAGCCGCGCCCGCCCCAGTCGTCGGCGAGGCGGGCGTAGGGCCAGGGGGGGACGTCGAGCAGCTCGGCGCGGGCGACCACGGGGCGGAAGATCTGCCATCCGCCGTTGTTCACGACCAGCACGATGGGGCTGAGGCCGAAGCGCGGCGCCTGCGCGATCTCCGGCCCGGTCATCTGGAAGGCGCCGTCGCCCGAGAGGACGAGCGGCCGCGCCCCCGTGCCGAGCTGCGCGCCGAGGGCGCCCGGCACGCCGAAGCCCATGGAGGCGTAGTAGCCCTGCGCGAGGTAGCCTCCGCCCCGCTCGACGCGCACGTCGAGGCCGGCGAAGAGCATGTCGCCCGACTCGGCAACCACCATGTAGCCGCGGCGGCCGCGGAGAAAGCGGTTCACCTCGTGCAGCACGTCGGTCACGCGGAGCCGCCGCTTCGTCTCCGCCGGCTGGGGCGGCAGGTTGTCGCAGTAACGGACCTTCTCCTCGTGGCGGCTGAGCCGCGCGCGCAGCAGGCCCCGCACGAAGTCGCGGATGTGCACGTCCGTGTAGGTGTGGAAGCTCACGTTGACGCGCCCGCCCACGGCCCAGATGGAGCGGTCGCGGGTGATCTGCGGCGGGCGGCTGCCGAGGTTCATGTCGGTGAGCAGCGTGCCCAGGTTGAGGACCAGGTCCGCCCGATCGACGCGCTTCACGATGGGGGGCGGGCTGAGCGGGCCGATGTGCACGCCCATGAAGAGCGGGTGGTCCATCGGGAAGGCGCCCTTGCCGAGCACGGTGGTCGTGACCGGCGCGCCCATGCGCTCGGCCAGCGCGCGGACGTCCCGGTGGAGCTTGTAGCGGAACGTCTCGATGCCGATCATGGTGAGCGGGCGGCGCGCGGCGTTGAAGCGCTCCGCCGTCTCGCGCACCGCCTCGTCCACGCGCCGCTCGTCGGAGCGGCCGAAGTGGAGCGCGCCGTCCCACTCCATGAGGGGACGCGGCACCCGGATGGGGCGCTCCACCATGTCGCGGTGGATCTCCAGGTAGCCGGGGCGCTGCTCGCGCCACACGGTGCGCACCACCTCGTCCACGCTCTCGGCCGCGGTGGCGGCGTCGTCGATCACGCGTGCCGCGCAGGTGAGCTCCTGGTAGATGCGGAGCTGCGACTCGATCTCCTTCGCCTGGTGATGGATGAGCATGCCGAGCTTGCGCTCCTCCTCGCCCGGCCCGCCGGAGAGGACCAGCACCGGTACGCGCTCCGAGAACGAGCCCGCCACCGGGTTCACCATGTTGTGCCCGCCCGCCCCGTAGGTGACGCACACCACGCCGATCCGTCCCGTGGCGCGCGCGTAGCCGTCGGCCGCGAAGCCGACGCCCGGCTCGTGCGAGAGCGTGACGATCTTGAGGCCGCGCGGCTTCCCGAGGCGCGAGAAGAGGCGCAGCACGAGGTCGCCCGGGATGCCGAAGAGGTGCGTGACGCCGATCTTCTGGAGGTAGGCGACCAGGAAGTCGCCGAGCGGCATGGTCGGGCGCACGCGGGACTTCTAGCCGAAAAACTCCTCGACGTCGCCCGAGGCGACGGTGACGGTGCACATCTCGCGCCCGCGGAAGATCTTGAGCGTGACCGACTCGCCCGGGCGGTGGGCCCAGAGGAGCCGGTAGAGCGAGCGGCGGTCGCCCACGTCCTGGCCGTCGACGGCGAGGACGACGTCGCCCGCCTTGAGACCCGCCTGCTCGCCGGGGCCGCCGGGGAGGAGCCCGGCGATGACGACGTGGTCCTTCACGGCGTAGCAGAAGATGCCGAGCCAGGCGCGCGTGGTGGCCGACGGCGCGCGCCCCCCGAGCAGCGCGTCCCGCCCGTCCAGGTAGTAGTCGGCGGGGATCGAGAGCGAGAAGCGCCCGATCTCGTTCAGGTTGAGCGAGACCACGCCCAGGACGCGCCCCTGCGTGTCGAGCAGGGGACCGCCGCCGAGCCCGGGGTTCATGGCGGTGGTCATGACGGCCCGGTCGAGGACGTACTCCCAGTTGGCGTCGAAGGGACCGATGTAGCTGACCGCGCCGCTCGCCACGCGCACCCCGCCCTCGCCGACGCTGGCGACGATGAACGCGTCGTCGCCGGGCGCGAGGTCCGTCGTGCGGCGAAGCGGCAGCGCCGGCAAGTGCTCCTCCGGGATGCGCACCAGGGCGAGACCCGACGCGTAATCGTGCCGGACGAGCTCGGCGACGTAGGCGCGCTGGTCGAGGAGCGTGACGCGCACCTGCTCCGCGCCGAGCACCACGTAGTTGACGGTGAGGACGAGGCCCGAGGAGTCGACGACCGTGCCGGAGCCCATGCGCTCGGTGCCGAGGATGCGCGCCGAGGGATGCGACTCGGGGATGCGCGACTGGAGATGGACCGTCGAGGGGAGCACCCGCTCGATGAGAGCGACGGCGGCATTCACGAGGCCGACGCTAGACGCTCGATCAGCGGGACGCAAGCGCGGACGCGAAACATCGGCG
>VBKJ01000037.1 GCA_005879795.1 Deltaproteobacteria bacterium | reverse complement strand
AGGTTGCAGACCTGCATGTTGTCCTCGGCGCAGAGCTGGAGGAAGCGCTCGAGGCGCGCGCTCGAGTGCTCGGGGCCCTGGCCCTCGTAGCCGTGCGGGAGGAGCAGCACGAGGCCGCTCATGCGCTGCCACTTCGACTCCGAGCTGGCCAGGAACTGGTCGACGACCACCTGCGCGCCGTTGATGAAGTCGCCGAACTGCGCTTCCCAGAGGACCAGCCGGCGCGGGTCGGCGAGGCTCATGCCGAACTCGAAGCCGAGCACGGCGTTCTCCGACAGCATGCTGTCGATGATGCGGAACGACGCCTGGTCGCCCCGGATGTTGTCGAGCGGGACGTAGCGGTCGCCGGTCTCGACGTCGTGGAGGACGGCGTGGCGCTGGCTGAAGGTGCCGCGGCACGTGTCCTGCCCGCTCATGCGGACCGGGATGCCCTCGAGCAGCAGCGCGCCGCTGGCGAGCGCCTCGGCGCAGCTCCAGTCGATGCCGCGTCCCTCGTGCACCATCTGCGCGCGCGCCTCCATGAGACGCGCGACCCTCGGGTGCGGCGTGAAGCCCTCGGGCAGGCGCGTGAAGGCGGCGGCGATCTCCCGCAGCACCTCGGGCGCGACGGCCGTCCTGGCGCTCCAGTCGTCGCCCGCCCAGCCGAAGCCCTTCCAGAGGCCGCCGAAGACGAACACGGGCTGGCGCGGCATGAAGTCGCGCGCGTAGCTCTGCGCGTCGTCGAGCAGCTCGCGGAACTCGCGCGCGCGCCGCTCCGCCTCCTCGGCGGCGACCACCCCCGCCTGGACGAGCTGCTCGCGGTAGAGGGTGAGCGGCGTCGGCTTGGCCGCGATCTTCTTGTACATCACCGGCTGCGTGAAGGTCGGATCGTCGAGCTCGTTGTGCCCGTGCCGACGGTAGCAGACGAGGTCGATGAAGACGTCCTTCTTGAAGCGCTGGCGGAAGCCGATGGCGAGGCGGGCCGCCTGCACCGCGGCCTCGGGGTCATCGCCGTTCACGTGGAAGACGGGCGCCTGGATGATCTTGGCGACGTCGCTCGGGTAGGGGGTGAAGCGGTACGCCTCGGGCGGCGTGGTGAAGCCGATCTGGTTGTTGATGATGATGTGCACCGTGCCGCCCGTGCGGTAGCCGTCGAGCTCGGAGAGCCAGAGCGTCTCGGCCACCACTCCCTGACCGGTGAAAGCCGCATCGCCGTGCATGAGGACGGGCACGACGCGGGCGTACTCGGCGTCGTGCAGGTGCTGCTGCTTGGCGCGCACCATGCCCTCGATGACCGGGTCGATCGCCTCGAGATGGCTCGGGTTGGCGGCGAGCGAGAGGTGCACTTTCCGCCCCGCGCGCGTGGCATGGTCGCGCGAGTACCCGAGGTGATACTTGACGTCGCCGTCGCCGGTCGCCTCCTTGGCGAGCAGGCTCCCCTCGAACTCGGCGATGATCATCTCGTACGGCTTGCGCAGCACGTTGGCGAGCACGTTGATGCGGCCGCGGTGCGACATGCCGAAGACCATCTCCTCGACGCCGAGCGAGCCGGCGTCCTCGATCAGCGTGTGGAGGAGCGGGACGAGCGAGTCGCTGCCCTCGAGCGAGAAGCGCTTGGCGGTCGGATAGCGGAGCTGGAGGAACTGCTCGAGGCCCTCGGCGGTGATCAGGCTGTCGAGGACGCGCAGCCGCTCCTCGGGGGAGAGGTCGGGACGGTTGGAGGTCGTCTCCATGCGCTCCTGGAGCCAGACGCGCTGCTCCTGGTCCTGGATGTGCATGTACTCGACGCCGAGCCTGCCGCAGTAGGTCGCCTGTAGGCGCGCGATCAGGTCGCGGATGCTGGCGCGCGAGCAGCCGCGGAAGCCGCCGCACGAGACGACGCGGTCGAGATCCTCGTCGCCGAAGCCGAACTCGGAGGGCTCGAGGAGCGGGTGCCCGGCGGGCTTCGGTGCGAGCGGGTTCAGGTCGGCGACCAGGTGCCCGAGCTCGCGGTAGGAGTGGACCAGGTCGAAGACGCCGATGACGGGGGCGCTGGTCGCGGCCGCCGCGGGCGCGCCCGCCGTCGCCGCGCCGACGGCGGCGCCGTTGCCGCTGGCACCCAGCTCGAAGCCCGCGAAGAAGAGCGCCCACTCCTCGCCCACCGAGCGCGGGTCGGCCTGGTAGCGGCGGTACTGCTCGGCGACGTAGTCCTTGTTGGCGAGCGTGACGCTGTCGATGCGCTCCATCCCCGATGCTTTTAGCGTCCCTGTCTTCCTCCCGCCACCCGGGTGGGGTCGCGTCACCCGGCTGCGGACGCTATCCTCTGCCACGCATGGCGCCGATCGTCTACCTCGTGCGGGACCTCGTCTTCGTCTCCAAGATTCGCGAAGCGGCGGCCCGGCTGGGGTTCGAGGTGGAGCGGGCCGCGGACGCCGCCGGCCTCCACACCGCCGCACGCGAAGCGAAGCTCGTCATCGTGGACCTGCGCCTCCCCGAGGCGCTGGACGCCCTCGCACGCCTCGCCGCCGACCCCGCCACGGCGCGGGTGCGCGCCGTCGGCTTCGTCGACCACGAGCAGGTCGACGCGATGGAGGCGCGGGGCTGCGGAACCGTGCTCGCGAAGGGGCGCTTCGCGCGCGAGCTGCCGGCGCTGCTCGCGGCGTGCCGGGCGTAGGTCCGCGGAGGAAACACCCACCTCAGCATGCGATCGATCATCCCTCGGCCTGCTTCACGCGCCGGCGGTGGTAGACGCCGGCGGCGTTGAGGCAGCTCTGCAGCGCCGCCTCGGGCGTCGCCGCCGCGCCGACCGGGCGGAAGCCGTGCGGGTCGTCGCGGTTCACGCCGACGGCGAAGTAGCGCTCCGCCCCGCCGCCCTTGAGCGCCTCGTACACCTTGATCTCGTAGGCGGCGCGCTCGGCCGGTGTGAAGTCGATGACCACCTGGCACTCGCCGACGACCGCCGCCGCCTCGGTCATGTGCTCGGTGAAGGTGATGCGGCTCCAGTCGAGCGCCACGAGCGGGAGCTTACTCCCCGCGCTCGCCGCGCGCCACGCGCATCTCGTGTGCCAGGCGGGCGAAGATGCCCGGCCCCTCGGCCACGAGCGCCGCGCCCACCTGCACCGCGCGCGCGCCCTTGGAGAGCGCCCGCGCGACGTCGTAGCCGGACTGGATGCCGCCGACCGCGATCAGCTCGAGGCCCGCGCCCGCTTCCAGGCGGAGCTTCTCGAGGCCGGCGAAGTCGTTCCGCGCGACCACGACGTGGATGCCGGCCTCGGCCAGTGCCGCGCCGAGGGCGCGGTAGGGGACGCCGATCCGCTCGGGCAGCTTCACCGCGACGGGCACGGCCGCGCTCGCGGCCAGCTTCGCGAGCAGCTCGCGCAGGATGTCGCGCTCCTCCCACGGCGCCAGCGTCGCCGCCACCCACGGGTCGGCCAGGTTCGCCTCGACCATCGCGGCGCCCGCCTCGCCGAAGGCGCGCGCCAGGTTCGCGTACTCGTCCGCCGTCGTGCCCGCGATGCTCGCGACGACGGGGCAGGGCGCCTGCGTCGCGAGCTCGCGCACGAGCGGGAGGAGCTTGTCGTGGCCGGGGTTGTGGAGCGAGCGGTACGCGGGGTGGACGAAGGGATGCCAGGTCGCGGTCTTGAGCACGATCGCCCCGGTCGCGGAGCGGGCGAGCGCGCGCAGCTCGCTTACGGTCGACGACCAGGCCCCCGCGGCGTTCATCGTGCAGAACGGGAAGCGGATGCCGGCGATGGTGGTCCCGAGGTCGGTCGGGCGGCGCTCCGTCATGGGCGCCCGGCGTCCCGCTCAGTCCTCGGGGAGGAGATCGTCCACCGCGGCGCTCGTCCCCGGTAGTGCGACCAGCTCGAGGCGCTCGCCGCGGCGGGCGACGCGCGTCTCGGTGTAGGCACGGGCCTCGCGTTGCGGGGCGCGCGATACCTCGACGACGTCGTCGTGCAGGTTGACGATCCAGTACTCGGGGATGCCGGCCGCGGCGTAGACGGCTGCCTTCCTCATGGCGCGGCCAGCGTAGCAGCGGCCGGAGACGTTGAGAAGGGATAGAAGAGGACCACCCGCGCCTAACAGACCTCGATCGGCACCTCGACGAAGTCCCGCGCACTCTCGCTCCAGCGGAAGGCGCGTGCCTCGCCCGGCGTGCGGCTGTCGGAGACGACCACGTACACCACCTCCGGGTACGCGGGCTCGTCGCCGAACATGGCACGCGCCCGGTCCTCGCCCGAGAAGTAGGCGCCGACGCGGGTGTGGGAGTGGTAGAAGGCCTTCACCCGCGCGCCCGGCGCCTCGCCCTCCCTGAGCGCCGCGAAGAGCTCCTTCGGCTCGGGCGCGTAGGCCGTCTCGGCGTCGCGCGGATGGGCCGCCGGATCCTCGCGACGGAGGCGGCCCTGGATGTTCGTGA
The DNA here is from genome assembly GCA_005879795.1 of Deltaproteobacteria bacterium. NCBI lineage: Bacteria > Pseudomonadati > Myxococcota > Myxococcia > Deltaproteobacteria bacterium. The sequence goes on along the minus strand of VBKJ01000037.1, from coordinate 9,476 downwards.
AGCGCCGCACGACGTCGCGGCCGCCCAGCTCGAGGACGGCGCCGCAGCACTCCTCCGGGTGCGTCGCGCGCGCGTGGGCGAGCATCTGGTCCAGCGCGGTGCGCGCGAGCCTCAGGTGCTCCATCGCGAGTCCTCTCGCCCGCACCCGGCGCGGGTGCGGGCGCGGATCAGGCGCGCGAGGGTCGCGTTCACCGGCGTCGGCACGCCGTGCGCGGCGCCGCGCGCGGCGACCTGCCCGTTGATGGCGTCGATCTCGGTCGGCCGGCCGCGCTCGATGTCCTGGAGCATCGAGGACCGATGGGCGGCCGTCGAGGGCACGAGGCGGCCGTAGAAGGCGTCCCGGTAGGCAGCGGCGTCGGGCCAGGTGAGCTCCACGCCCTCGGCCCGCGCCACGGCGAAGGCCTCCTCGATGACCGCGTCCATTATCATGCGCGTGTCGCGATCGGCGGGAAGCTCCCCGTATGGCACGCCGAGGAGCGCGCCGAGCGGATTGAGCGCCGCGTTGTAGAGCACCTTGGCCCACAGCTCGGCCACGAGTGCGCCGGTCAGCCTGGCCGGGATGCCCGCCGCGGACAGCTCCGCGGCCCAGCGGGCCGCCGCCGCCTGCCGCCGCGTGTCGCTGGGATCCGGGCTCCCGATCAGCACGGGATCCGCGTACACGGTGACGCGGACCTGCCCCGGCGCGACCAGCTCGGCGCCGAAGATGACGCGCGCCCCGAGCACGCGCTCGGCGCCGACGGCGCGTTCCGCGGCCTCCACGTTGCCGAGCCCGTTCTGGAGCGAGAGCAGGAAGCCGTCGCGGGCGAGGCGCGGCGCCACCGCGGCCGCCATCGCCGCCGTATCGTATGCCTTCACGGTCAGGAAGGCGGCGGCATACGGCCCGTCGAGCTGGGCAGGACCGGTCGCGCAGCGGAGCCCGCGGACACGGTGCGTGCCGAAGAGCCCGTCGATCGCGAGCCCGCTCGCGCCGACCGCCTCCATGTGCGCCCGCCGGCCGAGGAGCGTGACCGGCCACCCGGCCGCGGCGAGCATCCCGCCCACCACCGAGCCGAGCGCCCCCGCGCCGGCGATCAGGACCTCGTCTGCGTCCGCCACGCGCGTGACGATACGTCCCCGCCCGGCGTGCGACAAGCCGAGCGCCGTGGTAGTGTCCGCCGCTCGTGATCGAGCGCGCGCGTCTCAAGTCGCTCTTCCTGGAGCTCGTCCAGATCGACAGCCACTCGCGCCGCGAGGGACGGATCGCGGCGCGCCTCGCGCGCGAGCTCGGCGCCCTGGGCGCCCAGGTGAGCTTCGACGACGCGGGGGTCGAGCTCGGCGGCGAGACGGGCAACCTGATCGCGCAGGTGCCGGGCACCGCCGACGCGCCGGCGCTCCTCCTCTGCGCGCACATGGACACGGTCGTCCCCGGCGAGGGCGTCAAGCCGATCGTCGAGGACGACGTCATCCGCACCGACGGCAAGACGGTCCTCGGCGGCGACGACAAGTCGGGCGTGGCCCTCATCTGCGAGTGCGTGCGCGCGTGCCGCGAGCACGGGCTCCGCCATCCGCCGCTCGACGTGGTGTTCACGATCTGCGAGGAGGTGGGCCTGCTCGGCGCGAAGCACCTGGACCTCTCGCGCGTGCGCGCCCGGCGCGGCCTCGTCTTCGACAGCGACGCCGTCGGCTTCGCCTTCACGCGCGCACCGGGCGCCAACCATATCGAGGTCGTGGTGCGCGGCAAGGCGGCGCACGCCGGGATGGCGCCCGAGCGCGGCGTGAGCGCGATCCGGGTCGCCGCGGAGGCGATCGCCAGCATGCGGCTCGGACGCATCGACGCGGAGACCACCGCCAACCTGGGGCGCATCGAGGGCGGCCGGGCGACCAACATCGTCCCCGACGAGGTGCGCGTGCGCGGCGAGGCGCGGAGCCACGACCTCGCGCGCCTCGCCGCCCAGACCGAGCACATGCGGGCCTGCTTCGAGGAGGCCGCCGCCCGCCACCCCGGCGCGCGCGTCGAGGTGCAGGTCGAGGTGGCCTACGAGCCGATGGCCGTCGCCGAGGACTCCGCCATCATGCGCCTCGTCGCTGCCGCCGCCGCGCGCACCGGCCGCACCATCGCCGCCGCCGGCATGGGCGGCGGCTGCGACGCCAACGTGCTCAACCGCCGCGGCCTCGAGGTGGTGAACCTCGGCACGGGCATGCGCGACATCCACACCACGAGCGAGTGGCTCAAGGTGAGCGACATGGTGGCGGCCGCCGAGGTCACGCTGGCCGCGATTCAGCTCGCGGCGGCGTGGGCGTAGCCGCCCGCATGGGCTCGAGCCAGCTCGCCCGAGCCCGCGCGGCGTCACCTGCCGTCAGGCCGCCGAGGCGTCCACCGGCTGCGCCGGCTTCGCGCGCAGCCGGGGCAGTGTCGCCCCGGAGGCCATGAAGACCGCCCCGCCCACCAGATCGGCGAATATGGTCACCGCGACCCAGAGCACGCCCGTCGTCACCGCGATCGAGTCGTCGACGTCGATGCGGGTGAGGAAGTACAGGTAGCCGCCGAGACCGCCGATGCCGGCCACGGTGAGCGGGACGGCCGCCATCACGCTGATCACAGGGTGAAAGACCAGGCAGTACGAGAAAGGGACGGCTGCGCCCGCCGCACGCACCAGCACGTACTGCACGCCGACCTGCGAGAGATGGAAGACGAGCGACACGCCCGCCGCGCGCGCCAGGAGCCGTCGATCGCGCCAGAACGGTCCGAGCTCGCTCTCGACCTGTCGGCGGAGCCGATTCCCCTCCGGGAGGAGCCGGACCAGGCGGGGACACATCCACCAGCCAAGGACGAGCAGGACGCCTCCCGTCACCAGCGCGGCGGTGAGCAGCCACGGCAGGCCGTACTCCGGGAAGGCGAGCAGCGCCGCCGCCCCGAGCGCCATCAGAACGGCGAGCCCGCTCACCCGGTCGAAGACCACCGAGTTGATCGCCAGGCCCGGCCGCCGTCCGTCCGCGAGGTAGAGGGCCCGCACGACGTCGCCGCCGAGCGTGCTCGGCCCGAAGAGGTTGAAGAACATGCCGGTGAAGTAGAAGCGCGCGTACTGGCTGACGGGCTGCTCCAGGCCGACCGACCGGCCAAGCAGGCTCCACTTGTAGGTGCTGAGCACCTGCCCGGCGAGATAGAGCGCGAGCGCGGCCGCGATCGGAGCGAGGCGCACCTCAGCGAGCGCCCGCACGAGGTCCTCGGTGTCGACATCGACCAGGATGTAGACGACGAGTGCGAGGCTGACGAGGACACGCCCGAGCCAGCGTGCGTGACGCCCTCCGAGCAGCCGGTCCGAAAGCATCGCGCGATTGTCGTCATCGCAGCCGCTTTTGCAATGGCACGCCCGCAGTCACGCCTTCTAGCTTGACTCGCCGCGTGCGGGCCGGCTAAGGCCGCCGCATGGCGCGCGGGCCGTGGCACGAAGAGGCGGACTTCGTGGTCGTCGGAGCGAGCGTCGGCGGCCTCGCCGCCGCCGTCTTGGCCGCGGATCGTGGCTGCCGCACGATCATCGTGGAGCGCACCAAGGAGCTGGGCGGCGGTGCGGCGGGCGAGGCCGAGACCATCGCCGCTGCAGGGAGCCGCTGGCAACGCGCCGCCGGCATCGACGACGGCGCCGCGCGGCTCGCCGACGACGTCCTCGCCGCGACGCACGGCCAAGTGGAGCCCGAGCTGGCGGCGGCGCTCGCCGCGCAGGGCGCGCCGGTCGTAGCCTGGCTCGCGGACCGCTGCGGGGCGCACATCGAGCTGCTGCGCGAGCACGTTCCGGCCGGCCATTCCATCCATCGTCTGCACGGACCGGGCGAGCGCGGCGGCGCCAGCCTGATCGCCGACCTCGCGCGCGCCGCGAGCCGCCACTCGCACGTGAGCCTGCGCACCGCCACCCTGGCCGAGCGGCTCGTGCGGGAGGACTCCGGGGCGGTGCGCGGCGTGTCGGTGCGCGGCGAGCGGCGCGGCGCGAGCCAGGCGCTCGGCGGGCGCGTGTTGCTCGCCTGCGGCGGGTTCGCCGGTGACGACGCGCTGGCGGCGGAGCACTGCCCGCCGGTCGCCGAACTCCCCTTCCAGGGCGGCGCGCGCGCGACCGGCGATGGCCTTCGCCTGGGGCGCGAGGCCGGGGCGGCGACGCGGCGGCTCGCAAGCTGGCTGGTGACGCCTTTCCTCGCCACGCCCGGCCAGCTCGTGCTGAGCGCGCCGCTCGTCGAGCTGGGCGCCGTCCTCGTGAACCAGGCCGGCCAGCGCTTCGCCGACGAGACGGCCGGGAGCCTGTCGCTCGCGACCGCCGTGCGCCTGCAGCCGGGGCGCGTCGCCTACGTCCTCTTCGGTGAGCGCATGGCGGCCGCGGCGCGCGCCGCCGACCCGTTCTTCGCGCGTGTCGTCCTGCCCCGCACCGGGCGGCGCGGTGCGACGCTCGAGGACCTCGCCAAGCAGTTCGAGCTGGACACGGAGGGGCTCCGGCTCACGGTCGAGACCTTCAACGCAGCGCTCGAGAGGGGGCCGGATCGGTTCGGCCGCTCACGCTTCGCGGGCCCGCTCGAGCCGCCCTTCCATGCCATCCGCGTCACGGGCGCGCGCTGGCGCACGCTCGGCGGCCTCGCCGTGGACGGCACGGCGCGCGTCCTCGACGCCGAGGGCCAGCCGATCCCGGGGCTCTACGCCACGGGGGGCGCCGCCGCGGGCCTGGGCGCCGAAGGGCTCCTCGCCGGCCTCGCCGCGCTCGCCGCCCTCGGCCTGGCACGCCTGGCCGCGCTCGACGTGATCGCCCAGGTGGCGGCCAGCGAGGCCACAGACCCCGCGCAATAGCGGGGCTGGAGAGAGGAACCCAGCGCCCCGCCGACGCCCCGCGCGGTTTACCCGTCCCCCCGCGGCACGGCGCACAGGTTGACGAGCGCAAAGAACAGCTCGTCGAGCGACGCGTACACGTAAGGCGAGCATGCCGTGAGCCCGCGGAAGTCGTCGGCCCGCGGGCTCCAGCCGCGCAGCGCGTCGCCGTAGACCGGGAGGACGTCGCCGCCGATGCGGAGGTAGGTTCCCGCGTCGCCCCATGGCCCCGTCATCCCAGGAACACCGACCGCCGCCGGCGCTTGAGGCGCAGCACCAGCTCCTGGATCGTGCGCCGGACCCGCACCGCCTCGTGCCGTGCCCTCTGCCATCGCGCCTCTCCCTCCTCCGCCACCAGGTGGATCGGCTTGCCGAAGCGGATGAACCACTTGGTCGGGAGGGGCAGCGCGCCGAGCACCCCGAGCAGGGGAAAGAACGGCGTCACGGGCACGTAGGGCACGCCCAGGAGGCGCCCCACACTCTCCGCCCGCCCGACGACGGGATAGATCTCCTCCGCCCCCACCACGGCCACCGGCACGATGGGTACATCGAGCGCCAGCGCGAGCCGCGCGAAGCCCGGGCTGAAGGCCCGCAAGCGGTAGCGGTCGCTGAACGACTTCGCCACCCCGGGGACGCCCTCGGGGAACACGAGCAGCAGCTCGCCGGCCCGCAGGAGCGCGACGGCGTTCTCGCGTGTCGCGGCCGCGCCTCCCATCCTGTTGTAGAAGGTCGCGACCGGGGCAAGGTTCTCGACGAAGCGATCGTAGAGGAATCGCACCATGCGCTGGCGGCGCAGCTCGAGCGCGGTCGCGATCATCGCCCCGTCGAACGGGATCGCGCCCGAGTGGTTGGCGACGAGCAGCGCCGGCCCGCTCGTCGGCACATGGCGGGTGCCGGTCACCTCGATCCGCCAGTACCGATCGTGCAGGAAGCGGGCGGCGGGGAGGACACGCTGGCGCAGCTCCGGATCGAGGCCGAACGGATCCTGGCGCGGGAAGTCCCGGGCCTCCGTCTCCCGCCCCTCCGGCACCGGTGCCGCACCGACATCGAGCGGGATCGCCCGAGCCGCCATGCGAACACCCCTCCCTCCGCGCACGCTCTCCCCTCCGGCCCCGCTCTATATCCCAGCGGCGCCGGGGAGGACAAGGCGCAGACGAGGTTCCCTCCGTCAGGCGAGGGCGACCGTCGCCGTGCCGATGACGAGCCGCTCACTCTCGTCGCTCTCGAGCCAGACGTCGAGCTCGACGGTGCGGGTGCGCTCGTCCTTCTGCGTCACGGTCCCGCACAGCCGGATGGTGCGCCCCGGGAGCACGAGGCCGCGAAAGGTCGTCCCCAGGCGACGGAGCACCCCGGGGCCGGCCCAGGCCTCGATGAGCGCCGTCAGGAGCCCCATGCTCATGTTGCCGGGCGTGATCATGCCGGGGAGCCCCTCCCGCCGCGCCCCCTCGTCGTCGGTGAAGCGGGGCGCCCACTGATTGGCCGCCCGGGCGTAGGCCCGCACCTGGTCCTTGGCGATGAAGAGCTCCCGGGTGGGAAGCTCGTCCCCCTCCTCGGCGTCCTCGAAGCGCCGCGCCATCAGCGGTGCATGAACCGATTGTCGACCACCGCCACCATCTCGCCGCGCTGGTTCGTCATGGTGAAGCGGATGACCACGAAGTACATGCTGCCCGTCCGCCCCGTCTTCTCGTAGACCTCGTGGAGGGTCGAGCGGACGTCGATCGTGTCGCCCGGCCGGACCGGGACGCCGAGCTGGATGTCCTTGCCGGCGTCGAAGCCGGTGCGGACGTTGATCGTCTTCGGGATGCTCTCGGGGTAGAAGCGGTCGCCCTTGTAGCGGACGCAGAAGGTGGGGTGGCCGACGAGGCTCGGGCCGGGCTCGGTGTACTCCGGCCGCGTCTCGCCGAGCGCCCTGGCGAAGGCGATCAGCTCCTCGGCCGTCACCGGGCCGTAGCGGGTGTGGTCGAACTCCTGGCCGAGGATGGCGGGGTCGATCTCGAGCGGCACGCAGGGACGCTAGGCCATCGGCCTGGACGTCGCAAGGTCAGGCACGGTGGAAGGGGTTACGCGGCCAGCCGCCGCGGCCGGAAGTCGACCGGGCGGTAGCGACCACCCTTCAGCTCGCGCACCAGGTCCTCGATGCTGCGGATCTCAGCCTCGAATTCCGTCGCGCAGATGCCGACGAAGCTCACCAGGTGCGAGTCGCTGCCGCCGTAGGCCTGGTAGCCGTAGCGGCGGATCAGCTCCTCGACCCGCTCGTCCTCGCCCTTCCGGCTGCCGCCGTTGATCGCCTCGACGGCGACCACGCCGTGGAGCGGCGGCTTTGTCTCGTAGTGTGCGCAGAGCCCGACCGTCGGCCGCCCGGGATGGCAGGGCAGCGCGATGCCGCCCAGGCGAGCGACCTCGCCGATCAGCTCCTGCGCGGGCAGGCGGACGTTCCGGAAGTCGAAGCGGGCGAGGATGTCCTCGTTCACGCCGTAGACGAGCACGTGCCCGTAGTCGGTCTCGACCTCGGCGGCGGTGAGGACGAGGAAGCCGTAACGGTCCTCCAGCGCGCGGTAGTCGCGGCCGGGGTCGAACTGGCGGTGCTCGGTGAGCACGATGCCGTCGAGCGGGCGCTCCGCGCGCTTGCGCTGGAGGAGCTTCAGGTACGCCTCGACCGGAGCCCGGCTGTCGTCGGAGAGCTCGGAGTGGAGGTGCAGATCGAGGATCATGACGGAGCGCGCTCACCCTTGCCGCTCGGGCGCTCGCGGCGGCTGGAACTTCGGCAGCGTGACCTCCGCCGTGACGTCGTCGAACACGACCTCGACCGGCATGCCGACGCGGACGGCGTCGGGCGCGCAGCCGACGACGTTGGTCATCACGCGCACGCCCTCGTCCAGCTCGACGATCGCCAGCACGTAGGGCAGCTCCTCGCGGAAGCCCGGCGCCTGGTTCTGGTACGTGACCGTGAAGGAGTAGACCGTGGCGCGCCCGCTCGCCCGCACCCACTCGGTCGCCGACGAGAGGCAGCGCGGGCAGAGCGCGCGCGGGTAGAAGCGCTTCGTGCCGCAGTCGCGGCAGCGCTGGAAATAGAGCTCGTGGCGGGCGAGCGCCTCCCACCAGCCGCGCGACTCCTCGTCGACGCGCGGGAGCGGCTTCTTGTACCCCTTCGTCTCCGCCATTCACACCCGCCCGAGGATCAGAGTGACGCCGCTGTGGCGCTGGCCGAGCATGCCGCCCGTGCCGTGGACGAGCGCGAGCGTCGCATCCTTCACCTGCCGCGGGCCGCACTCGTCGCGCAGCTGCCGCGTCGCCTCGACGACGAGGAAGATGCCGCGCATGCCGGGGTGGTTGGAGGAGAGCCCGCCGCCGTCGGGGTTCACGGGCAGCGCGCCGCCGAGGCCGATGCGCCCGTCCGCACAGAAGGCGCCGCCCTCACCGGCCGCGCAGAAACCGAGCGCCTCGAGCGTCGCCAGCACGGTGATCGTGTACGAGTCGTAGATCAGGGCGAGGTCGATGTCGGCGTGCCGGACGCCCGCGCGCGCGAGCGCGAGCGGCCCCGACTGGCGTGCGGCGACGTCGAGGAGGTCGCGCGTCCCGATCTCCGCGTGGCGGAGCGCCTCGGCAGCGCCCAGGATGACGACGGGCGGCCTCCGCAGGTCCCGCGCCCGCTCCACCGAGGTGAGGACGAGCGCCCCGCCGCCGTCCGAGATGACGCAGCAGTCGAGGAGGTGGAGCGGCGAGGAGATCATGCGCGAGGCGAGCACGTCCTCCACGGTGATCGGTTCGCGGTACTTGGCGCGCGGATTCAGCCCGGCGTGGCGCCGCATCGTGACCGCGATCTCGGCGAGCTGCTCGCCGGTCGTGCCGTACTCGTGCATGTGGCGCCGCGCCACCAGCGCGTACGAGCCGACGATGGTCGGGCCGAAGGGTGCCTCGAAGCTGTCCGGCGGCTCGACCACGAACCCCCCCGTGCCGGTCCCGATGGCGAAGCGTTCCGAGGCCGCGGTCGAGCCGTAGGTGACGAGCGCCACGTTGCAGAGCCCGGCCGCGATGGCCGCGGCCGCGTGGAAAGAGTGCGACACGAACGAGGAGCCGCCGATCGCCTGCGAGTCGACGTAGGACGGCCGCAGGTTCAGATGGCCGGCGAGCGAGAGGATGCCGATCGGCCCGACACCGCTGGTGAAGAACCCGTCGACGTCCTGCACGGTGAGCCCGGCGTCCTCGAGCGCCCCACGGGCGCTCTCGGCGTGGAGCTGGAAGGCGGTCTTGTCGGGCGCGAAGCGGGTCGGGTGCTCGTAGGCGCCGACGACCGCCGTCTTCCCCCAGATGCCGCCCGCCGGCGCGCGCAGCTCGGTCACGGCACCGTCTCCGCGAAGCCGACGACCAGCCGGTTGAACGCGTCGGCCTGCTCGAGCGGCGCCTGATGCCCCGCCTGCGGGAGCACCTCGAGCCGCGCGCCGGGGATGCCGCGCGCCAGCTCCTCGGCGCACGCGACCGGGGTCACCCGGTCGTCGGTGCCGGCGACGACGAGCGTCGGGGTTCGAATGCGGCTGAGCAGCGGCCGGCCGTCGAACGCCTGGCAGACGAGGAGGTCCGTGTAGCGGACGCGCGGGTCGGTCTTCACCTGCTCGGTCCACGCCTCGCGCAGGATCTCCATGCCGGTCGCGGGCGA